>JBBRGY010000340.1:0-4118 GCA_038223495.1 Burkholderiales bacterium
GAGACAAAGCGGTGCGCTCTGTTGAAGGCGCCGTAGACGCACTACACGCAATCAGCTTTTGGATGAAAACACCTTTTATCAGCGGCTAGATCGTTAATTCATCAAAAGTCGACATTGGCTAAAAATCGCATTCAGCCCCTATTAAACGGTACATCCAGCCCTAAGTTGATACCGGAAACGCAAACCACTTTCGTTCCATTTAGCAAAAGTGAGTACACGCTCTTCGTGCTCACGCTGGTGGCTGTGGCTCTACCTTTGATTTGGGCGCATCAGGCACCGCCGCTGCCAGCATTTTTTAGTCAATGGACTGCGGGCCTGTTCTGGTCACTGGTCTCGATCTGCGCCAGCTACGTCGCGGTCGCGGCCGTGAGTCCAGCGTTGCGCGGTGGCAACAGATTTACGCCTTCGATGACCGCGAGAGTGACGTTGTTCACGCTTTGGGCGTTACTGACCGGAAGCCTTTTGGCGCATGTCGGCTTATCGTGGACGCCTTCGTTCATCGCGCTTCCGACCCTATTCAATCTCGTGCTGGCGGCGACGATCTGCGTCGCCGTTTTGCAAATCAGCCGTTGTTCGCACTCAGAATTGTTGCGTCAATGGTTGAGCGCGCTATTGCTCGGCGTGTTGATCGCGGCGCTCTACAACGCGGCCGTTGCGCTCATTCAGACCGTCGCGCCAAACTGGACCAACGAAAACTGGGTCGCGGGCATCAGCTCCGACATCGCGCGCTACGGAGCCGAGCGTGCCAGCGGCAATTTGCGGCAGCCGAACCAGTTGGCAACGCTCATGATCTGGGGAATGCTTGCGGCGACGTATTTGTTGCGGCGCTCGCCGTTGCTGTGGGGCGCGGCGAGTTTGCCGTTGCTTCTCACTCTTATTGCCACGGGCTCACGTGTTGGTGTAATGAGCCTCGCGCTGGTAGCTGGCGCGGCGCTCGTGCGATCACGACGCGTACGTAGCTGGCAGAAGCGAGCGTGGCTTGCGGCGGGTTTGACCGCGTTGGTGCTGACTTGGTTTGCTGCCAGCGCATTCACCCGCGACACCGCAGATTCTGCGCTGTCGCAACGGCTGGCGTTGTGGCGCGACGTGTGGACAATCATTGAGCAAACACCGTGGTTCGGCGTTGGTTGGGGGCAGTTGAATTTTGCGTGGACGCTGACGCCGCTGGCGGCACGCGCGCCCGACGTGTTTGATCACGCGCACTCGCTGCCGCTGCATCTGGCAACCGAATTGGGATTGCCGTTGGCGGCATGCGTTTTAGCGCTGCTTGGGCTCACACTATGGTTTTCGCGCCGTGCCGGTCGCACCCGAGAAGGGGCGACGGCGCAGTTGATGTTGGCGACCGTTCTGCTGCACAGTCTGTTTGAATATCCGCTGTGGTTCGCATATTTCCTGTTGCCATCGGCGTTCTTGTTGGCCTGGTTGGTCGCGGCGGACGACTCGTCGCCGAAATCAGAACGTCCGGTGCGCTTCACGCGTGCGCTGCCCATAGCCACGTCATTAGTCGCGGTGACATGCATCGCGGCGGCACTCTACGCGTGGAATGAATACGAAAAAATCAGCTCAACTTACAAGCAAGCCGCTCGCTCCGACGCACTCAGCCATGCGGTCACACTGGCACGCAAAAGCCCGCTATACGGTCAATTTGGTGATTACGCAGCCATCATGATCGCAGGGCCAAACGCCGAGCTTGCGTGGTTTGACCGACCTATTCGGCAAGTGCTGGACGAACGACTATTGACGGCGTACGCGAACGCACTGTTGCGCGCAGGCGAGACGGACAAAGCCGCGTTTATCGTGGCACGGGCGCGCGAATTTCCACCGCAAACTGTGTTCGCGGAGCTGCCCAATCTTGCGCCGTCAACGGCCGCGTCAGCGCCGCTTGGCCCCCGCAATTTCAAACGTTAGCGATGTGATTTACGCGCGCTTCGTAAATAGCAAATCTCTCACTTCATGACCGAGCTTTAAACCACGACGTTCAAACTTGGTTTCCGGTCGCCATGACGGGCGCGACGCGTAGTCAGCGCTCGTGTTTTTAAGCAGTGGTTCGGCCGACAGCACCTCAAGCATGTGTTCGGCATATGGCACCCAATCGGTCGCCAGATGCAAATACCCATCGGGCGCGAGGCGTGATGCGAGCAGCGAAACAAACGGCGGCTGTACGAGGCGGCGTTTGTTGTGACGCGCCTTGTGCCACGGGTCGGGAAAGTAGATGTGGATGCCCGCCAACGAGCCCGGCGTGATCATGTGATTCAAAACTTCAACCGCATCGTGCTGAATGACTTTGACGTTCGGGAGCGATTGATCGTCGAGCAGATTACACAGACTGCCCACGCCGGGCGGATGCACTTCCACCGCGAGGTAGTTGGTATCTGGATGCGCAGCGGCGATCTCGGCGGTCGTCGCACCCATGCCAAAACCAATTTCGAGAATGGTGCGAGCATTGCGCGAAAAAGTGTTTGCAAAATCGAGCGGCGTAGGCGCGTAAAAAACACCGTGGCGCGCCATACCCTCGGTCAGGCCACGCTCCTGTTTTGGCGACATGCGACCGGCACGAACGACGAAGCTGCGGATGGGGCGATGCTTCGACGTGTCGGGCGTTTCATCGGCGGCGGTGGTGCTCACCTTGCTCACGGCAGCAATACCGTCCAGCGTGGATCGTTCATGTCGAGATTCATCGACGCATTCTTTCCATCCTCGGTGTAGTCAATCACCAAACGGCGCGGTGAACCCCAAGTGACGCCCGCGTCGGACCAGGTTGTACGCGGCGTGTAGATGCGTTCACGCGCAGGGCCGCGACGTTCGAAGCGCCACACGGAAAGCCGATTTTCACATTCATCTTTGCAGAAATCAGCTGTGACAAAAAAGCGTCCATCACTATTAAAAAACGGCTCGTTGGGCAAATCAGTTGTGCTGGTCGTGGCGCGATGCACCAATACAAAATCCAGTTTGTCGGCACGCGCACGATAGAGCACGACTGAGTCCGACGGCGCGTTGTACGCAAAAAAACTCACGTTCGGCCCGGCTTCGCCCGGCTTGTCTTCAAACAAAAAAGGCGGTTCACCGGGCATCGTCACGGCCAACAAAATGCCGTCGCGTTTGACAATCGCACCCGCGCCCTTGATTTGTTCGGCCTCGATCTTTTTGCCGCAATCGGCCGGGTCAGCGGTGTTCGTGCAGAGTTTGGCGAATTGCGCAGCGCTGGGGGCGGCGATAGTGGCCGTAGCCACAATTGGCTGCGCCACGGAAGCCGTTGAACCAAGGAGCACGAATGAAACGAGAGAGGAAACGAGGTGTCGCATCTCGCAATTTTCGCATCACCAGCACCGCGTCGGCGTTGAGTGGGGCGGAACGCTTGCGGTTCCGCCCTGCCAATCGCACTAGCCCAACACTTTTGCGATCTGTGCCTTCAATGCACCATCGAGCATCGCGATCGATTCATTTAGGTGTGCGCGCAACTGAATGTCGTTACCCGGTCGCGCCGCCGCTTTGCGTAGTGACGCGAGCAATTCGCTCGCATATTCACGTTGCAAGCTGCGAGCATCTGCGGGCGCACGTGCGCTTGGGCGAGCGACCGCTTCAGTCAGCAAACGCACATGCTCGCGTTGCAGATTGCGACGCATCAAATTGATTGGAGCGCCTGTGTTGAGCTCACTCCAGATGGCTTTTTGTAACGTGCTGTACAGCTCAGGCAAGCCGAGCGCTTTGCCGCCATCCGCCATTTTTTCCGGCGCTACCAGCACGCGCGCAGCAACGCTGTCGCGCATCAGTTGATTGAGCGTGGTCTTCTGAATCGCGAATACCCGTCCAGCGACTGACGAATCAATCGCACCGACAACCGGAACGCCAAGTTCGTCCTCCGCCACCTGATCCCAGCGCGCATCAAACTCAGGCGTCAGTTTGCCCAAAAACTCCGGCTTGAATTTGAACGAATCCACGGTGAACAGATTGCGCGTCAAGAGCTCAAGCGCGCGGCGCTGTTTGGTCGCATCAGTCGGCGTCAACGGTTGCCGGCCGCTGCCGGATACAGCGCGCACCACGGCGACACCGCCCACATATTTCGCGCCCAATACGCTGACGTCGCCCATCACCCGCAAGCCGCGCTCGCAGTCGCGGCG
>JBBRGY010000341.1:0-4102 GCA_038223495.1 Burkholderiales bacterium
AGCCGCCACAGCTGATGCGACAGGAACGCCAGCACCCGCTGGGGCTCCCAAGATTGCGGCGTAATGCTGCAACGCCTCACTAGGTGACATTGAAGAGAAAGAGGCAATCATGCCCAAAATGAAGACTAAAAAGGCCGCGTCAAAGCGCCTTAAAGCCAGAAAGAGCGGCAGCATCAAGCGCGCTCACGCCACCAAGCGTCACATCCTGACCAAACGCACGACGAAGAACAAGCGTCAACTGCGTGGGACGTTGACGATTAACGCGAGCGACGAGAAGTCCGCGCGTCAAATGTTGCCATACGTATAAACGGGAGGACTTGAAAAATGCCTCGCGTCAAACGTGGTGTAACAGCCCGCGCCCGTCACAAAAAAATCATCGCGCTAGCCAAAGGCTACCGCGGCCGTCGTAACAACGTATACCGCGTTGCCAAGCAAGCAGTGATGCGCGCTGGGCAATACGCCTATCGTGATCGCCGCAATAAAAAGCGCGACTTCCGTGCCTTGTGGATTGCGCGTATCAACGCAGCAAGCCGTGAGTGCGGCATGAAATACTCGACCTTCATGGGTGCCCTCAAAAAGGCGATGATTGAAATCGACCGTAAAGTGTTGTCCGATATGGCTGTCTTTGACATGCCTGCGTTTAACGCGCTCGTACAGCGCGTGAAGCCGGCCTAAACAGACTCCCGCTTCAGACGCTCTCGAGCAAACTAAAAAGGGAGGCTAGCGCCTCCCTTTTTTGTTTCGGTCGCGTTTCCGTGCGCTGTCGATCGTATGTTCCCTCCCCTTCAAGGGGAGGGTTAGGGTGGGGATGGGTTTCGCAGCCCGTGTGACTCGCACCATCCCCCTCCCAACCTCCCCCTTGAAGGGGGAAGAGCCCAAACCCGGAGTGTTATGTGACCCAAGCCGCCGTAGCCACCGAAACAATAGTCGCCTCCGCCACCGCCGATTTCGCGGCCTGTGCCGACGCGCCATCGCTCGAAAATGCCAAAGCCAAATACCTCGGCAAGACCGGCGCTGTGACCGACCTGCTCAAAGGCATGGCGGTGCTCTCGCCGGACGAGAAAAAAACGCGTGGCGCCGAGATCAATCGCGTGAAAAGCGCCGTCGAATCTGCACTGAACGCCCGCCGCGATGCGCTCGCCAGCGATGCGCTCAACGCCAAGCTCGCCGCCGAAGCCATCGACGTCACGCTGCCCGGTCGCGGACGTGGCCAGGGTGGCATTCATCCGGTGATGAAAACCTGGCAGCGCGTTGAAGAAATTTTCGCTTCAATCGGTTTTGACGTCGCCGACGGCCCGGAAATCGAGGCTGACTGGTTCAATTTCACTGCGCTCAACAATCCTCCGAACCACCCCGCGCGTTCGATGCAGGACACGTTTTACGTCGACATGAACGGCACCGATGGTTTGCCGCTTTTGCTACGTACGCACACGTCACCAATGCAGGTGCGCTACGCACGCATGCACGCCGCAGATGTAATGGCACAAGGCAAACCAATCAAAGTCATCGCGCCGGGCCGCACGTATCGCGTCGACTCGGACGCCACCCATTCGCCGATGTTTCATCAGGTCGAAGGCCTGTGGATCGCCGAGGACATTTCGTTCGCCGATTTGAAAGGTGTTTACACCGATTTTCTACGTCGATTCTTTGAGACTGATGAGCTGCAAGTGCGCTTCCGGCCCAGCTATTTCCCGTTTACGGAGCCGTCCGCTGAGATCGATATGAAGTTCGAAGGCGGACCGCTAAAAGGCAAATGGCTGGAAATTTCCGGCTCGGGGCAAGTGCATCCGAGCGTGGTGAAAAACTTCGGGCTCGACCCGGAAAAATACATTGGTTTCGCGTTCGGCTCCGGGCTGGAACGGCTCACCATGTTGCGCTACGGCATAGGCGATCTGCGTTTGTTCTTCGAAGGTGATTTGCGTTTTTTGAAGCAATTCGCGTAGCAGCTTTTCAATGCAGCCCTTATTTCATAGGGGCTACCGTTAAAAATTGACATAAATCGACTTTAGGCGAATTGAGCGCCTAGCCCCAAAGTGGTGGGGCTTTGACATTAAAGTTGATACACCGAGACCGATCATGCAATTCTCTGAATCCTGGCTTCGCAGTTTCTGTAATCCGTCGCTGACCACCGACGAACTCGCCCACGCGCTCACGATGGCTGGGCTTGAGGTGGAGGAGGTGACGCCCGCCGCGCCACCTTTCACGGGAATCGTCGTCGGCGAAATCGTCACGCGCGAAAAGCATCCGAATGCGGATCGCCTGTCGGTGTGCACGGTGAACGTTGGATCGTCGACCGAAGCGCCGCTGCAAATCGTATGTGGTGCGCCAAACGCTCGCGTTGGTATTCGAGTTCCGGTCGCGATGGTCGGCGCCGCATTGCCGCCCGGCGAAGACGGCAAGCCATTCATGATCAAACAAGCCAAGATGCGCAGCGTCGAGTCGAACGGCATGCTGTGCAGCGCGCGCGAACTCGGCATTTCCGAATCGCACGAAGGCCTGCTCGAACTCGCCGCCGATGCGCCCATCGGTGCCAACATTCGCGAATATCTGTCGCTCAACGACAGTAAATTCCTGATCAAACTCACGCCGAACAAGGCCGATTGCCTGAGCGTTTACGGCGTCGCCCGCGAGACGCACGCCATTACCGGCGCACCGCTGGCCGCCGAACCCACTGGCACGGTCAAAGCGACGCTCACCGAAGTGCTGCCCGTCAAAGTTCTGGCTCCCGACCTCTGCGGACGCTTCGCTGGTCGTGTGATTCGCGGCGTGAATGCGAAGGCGTCGACTCCTGCGTGGATGCGCGAACGCCTCGAAAAGTCTGGCCAGCGCTCGATCACCGCACTGGTGGACATTTCGAACTACGTGATGCTTGAGGCGGGTCGCCCTACCCACGTTTTTGACCTCGATAAAGTGCATGGCGGCCTCGAAGTCCGTTGGGGAAAACAAGGCGAATCGCTGAAGCTACTCAACGGCAACACAGTCGAACTCGACGAAAAGGTCGGCGTCATCGCGGACGCGCAATCCGTCGAATCGCTAGCTGGAATCATGGGCGGCGACAGCACCGCCGTGTCGCTTGACACGCAAAACGTTTACGTCGAAGCCGCGTTCTGGCATCCGCTGGCCATCCAGGGCCGCGCACGTCGTTTCAATTTCTCGACCGACGCCGGTCATCGCTTCGAGCGAGGCGTGGATTGGGAAACTATCCCCGCCCATCTGGATCGCATCAGCGCACTGATCCTCGAAATCTGCGGCGGCGCAGCCGGCCCGATTGACGACCAGATCATCAACGTGCCCAGCCGCAAGCCCGTCACCATGCGTATCGCGCGCGCCCAAAAAGTCATTGGTGTAGCGGTAGCCGCCGACGAAATGGCCAGCATCTTCACGCGCTTAGGCCTCGCCCATACGCGCACTAGCGAGGCGTTTGTCGTCACGCCCCCAAGCTACCGCTTCGATATCGAAATCGAAGAAGACCTGATCGAAGAGATCGCGCGCATCTACGGCTTCGACAACATTCCCACGTTGCCACCGGTCGCGCGCGCCGCGATGCGCGCCCAGCCCGAAGGCACGCGCTCTTTACACGAACTGCGTGCCGCGACTGCCGCCTGCGACTACTTCGAGACAATCAACTACAGCTTTGTGGATAAGTCGTGGGAGCACGAACTGCTCGGCAATGCAGACCCGATCAACTTGCTGAACCCCATCGCCAGCCAGATAGCGGTGATGCGCTCGTCGCTGATTCCGGGCTTGCTCGCCGTCGTTCAATACAACGTCAGTCACAAAGCCGACCGCGTCCGCGTCTTCGAGCTGGGAAAGATCTTCAAGCGTGACGCCAGCGTCGCCGACGGGCCGCTAGCGGTCGCTGGCATTTTGCAGCCGCTCAAGCTCGCTGCGGTGGCCTTTGGTGGCGCGGTAGCGGAACAATGGGCAGGTCAGAAACGAACGGCTGATTTTTACGACGTCAAAGCAGATTTGGCGGCGGTGTTGCCCGACGGCGCGCATTTCGTCGCCGCCGAACATCCGCTGTTGCATCCCGGTCGCTCCGCAAAGATCGAATTGAACCAGGCCCCCATCGGCTGGATCGGCGAACTGCACCCCAAACACC
>JBBRGY010000342.1:0-4087 GCA_038223495.1 Burkholderiales bacterium
TCAATCATCAAACCTGACGCAGTGGCCAAAAACGCCATCGGCGCCATCGTCGGTCGTTTCGAAGGCGCAGGACTTAAAGTCATCGCGTCGCGTATGGCGCACCTGTCGCAGGCTGAGGCAGAAGGCTTCTACGCCGTGCACAGCGCGCGTCCTTTTTTCAAGGATCTGGTTAGCTTCATGATCTCGGGCCCAGTCGTTTTGCAAGTGTTGCAGGGCGAGAACGCCATTGCCAAGAACCGTGACCTGATGGGCGCAACTGATCCAAAGAAAGCCGCACCGGGGACCATCCGCGCTGACTTCGCTGACTCCATCGACGCGAACGCCGTTCACGGCTCTGACGCTCCGGAAACTGCCGCACAGGAAATCGCCTACTTCTTTCCGGCCAGCCAGGTCTTCGGCAAGTAAGCGCCGCTGATCCAACCTCGCGCGCATGAACTTTTGTGTCCAACCTGCAAAATCTTCTTGAACTGAACCAGCCCGCGCTGGAGGCTTTTTTCGCCCAAATTGGCGAAAAACCGTCCAGCGTGAAGATGCGCGCGAAACAAACGCTCAAGTGGCTGCATCAATCGCAGGTCACTGAGTTCTCCGCGATGACCGACATCGCCAAAACCACCCGCGACTCACTCGCGGCTCATTCCGAAATCCGCGACCTCGCGGTCATCACCGACAAAACCGCGAGCGACGGCACGCGCAAATGGCTATTCGATGTCGGAAGCAGCGCGGTGGACGCTGTTTTTATCCCTGAGGATGATCGCGGCACACTGTGCATCTCCTCGCAAGCCGGTTGCGCACTTGATTGCGCGTTTTGCTCCACGGGCAAACAGGGCTTTAACCGCAATCTTTCCACCGGCGAAATCATCGGTCAGTTACGTTACGCAGATCGCGTGCTCAAGGCCGATATCGGCATCGTCGGGCGCACGCTCGATGGCGTGCAGCCCGTCACCAACGTGGTCATGATGGGCATGGGCGAACCGCTCGCCAATTTTGAAGCGGTCGTGCCCGCGCTGGAATTGATGCTGGATGACAACGCCTATGGCTTGTCGCGCCGCCGTGTCACCGTTTCCACGTCCGGACTCGTACCGCAAATTGATTTGTTATCGAAGCGCTGCCCCGTTGCGCTCGCCGTGAGCCTGCATGCGCCCACCGATGCGCTCCGCGATGTATTGGTGCCGATCAACAAACGATATCCCATTGCTGAGTTGCTCGCGGCGTGCAATCGCTATCTTGAATTCGCGCCGCGCGACTTCATCACGTTTGAATACGTCATGCTCGACGGGGTGAACGACCAGCCGGAACACGTCGAAGCGTTGATCAAGATCGCGCGACACGTGCCGTGCAAGCTAAATTTAATTCCGTTTAACCCGTTTCCGAACTCCGAATTCAAGAAATCGCCGCGTGAACGCATCCTTGCCTTCCAACGGCGCTTGTCGGATGCTGGAATTGTGACGACAATTCGTAAGACGCGCGGTGACGATATTGACGCGGCTTGCGGACAACTCGCAGGCCAAATTGCCGATCGCACGCGCCGAACGCAAAAGGTAATCGCCATTCACGCGGCACGGGCTGCGGGTGCGACACCCCAATGAATCTGAACCTGCCTTTTGGCGTGGGAGACGCGGTATGAGCAGCTTGAAGAGAATCGGTGCGCTTTGTTGTGCGCTCGCGGCAGTTGCGGTGAGCGGATGCGCCGGTTTTGGCAAAACTGCTGAAAAGGTCGAGGAAGCCCCGCAAACCACGACGCAGGTCACCGCAGAAGATCCCCTGCGCTATCGCGCCCGCATTCACACTGAATTGGGGGCTAATTATTTTCAACGCGGGCAAATGGCCGTTGCGCTAGAAGAACTGCGCGAAGCGATTAGACTCGATGCCAAGTACGGCGTGGCACACAGTATTATTGGATTGGTTTACGCCGATCTGGGCGAGTTGCCGAAGGCCGAAGCTGCCTTTCAGTTAGCGATTACCGTTGCTCCGGCCGAAGGCGAAATCCGCAACAACTATGGCTCATATTTGTGTCGCCAAAACCGCGCTAAAGAGGGCTTGGAACAATTCGAGATTTCGCTTCGCCTTCCGCTTTATCAGACGCCCAACATTGCACTGGAAAACGCGGGACATTGTGCGCTCGCTTCCGGTCAAGTCCGCGCTGCTGAAGGCTATTTTGCGCGGCTAGTGCAAATTCAGCCGTTCAATTCTCGCGGCTATCAGGGCCTCGCTGCCATCGCGCTGAAGACGGCTCGATACGACGAAGTACGCCGTCAAGTGCGCATGGGTCTTAGCGCACAACCGGTCAGTGCGGAACTCTACTTTTACGGCGCTTGCGCGGAGAGACGCCTGAACGATAAAGCCAGTGAGGACAGCTACACGCAGCAATTGCGCTCGCGTTTCGCCGACTCGCCACTCAATGACCAATTACGCAAGGGAGGCTGCGATTGAGCGCACCAAATAGCGCACCCAGCATCGCGACGAACACTGTTAGCGGCGACGCAACCAGTTCAACCCACGGTGCGCCCGGAGAACTGTTGCGCGAAGCGCGAGAGCGGGCTGGACTGACGCAAGACGATATTGCTGGCAAGTTGAAACTCGCGCCACGCCAGATCGCGGCGATTGAATCAGGCGACTGGGACTCATTGCCTGAGCGCACGTTCACACGTGGCTTTATGCGCAGCTATGCGCGAATTGTCGGGCTCGACCCGGCTATTGTTGGCCTTGATCGCTCACCGTCGCAACCGAACACCGGTGGCGAACTCAAACCGACGCCAGCGGCCATTGGCGAAATCGCGATGGATATTGAGCGCAACAGCCGCCCAATGGTCGCGCGATGGGCCGTGCCGCTCTTGCTGATCGCGGTGCTCGCAGCAGGCATTGTGTATTTTCAGTGGGGTGATGTGCTTGGGATCGGCGGATCGGGGCCTGCGAAATCTGCCGCGACTAAGCCTCCGGCAGTCACTGCACCTACGGAGGCACCAACGCCGACGCTGACGCCGCCCCTCTCTTCCGGCAGCGTGATCACAGCCCCTGCGGCTAATCAGGCTAATTCTGTCGTAACGCCACCGATGCCCGCAGTCGATGCCGCCCCGACGGCAACACCCGCAGCGCTTCTCGCTGCCGTCGCGGGCGAAAAGCGAATCACGATCACTTTCCGTGGAAAATCATGGACAGAAGTGCGCAGCAAGGGCGACGTCATTTATTCAGAGGCTTCGCTGCCCGGCACTCGCGAATTCAACGGCGCGTTGCCGTTGTCGTTTATTGTTGGCAACGCCAGCAACGTGTCCGTCAACATTGACGGCAAACCGTATGACATGAGCCAGATTACGCGCAACGATGTCGCACGCTTTCGTATCGAATAGCTTCAAATAGTTTCACCCATGGCGATCACCAGCTCCACGATTATCCGGCGTCCCACACGGCAAGTGCGCATCGGCCATGTGCTGATGGGCGGCGACGCCCCAATCGTCGTGCAGTCGATGACCAACACCGACACGGCAGATATACAAGGCACGATCGATCAGGTGTTTGCGCTCGCGAACGCAGGATCAGAGCTGGTTCGCATCACCGTTAATTCGCCGGAGGCCGCCGCTGCGGTCGCCGCCATTCGCGAGGGTCTGGACAAGCTGCATTGCAACGTACCATTGGTGGGTGACTTTCACTTTAACGGCCATAAACTGCTGCGTGACTATCCCGATTGCGCCAAGGCGCTAGCGAAGTACCGCATCAATCCGGGCAACGTCGGTCGCGGCAATAAGCACGATACACAATTCGCGCAGATGATCGAGATCGCCTGTCGCGAGAACAAGCCCGTGCGCATCGGCGTGAACTGGGGCAGTCTCGATCAGGATTTGCTGGGTCGTTTGATGGACGCGAACGCCGCGTTGCCCATGCCGAAATCGGCGCAGCAAGTGATGCGCGACGCACTCGTCATGTCCGCGCTGGAATCAGCCGCGCTCGCTGAGGAAGTGGGCTTGCCCGGCAATCTGATTTGCCTGTCATGCAAAGTCAGTGGCGTGCAAGATTTGATCGCGGTTTATACCGATCTGGCGGCGCGCTGCGACTATCCGCTGCACCTCGGCTTAACCGAAGCGGGCATGGGCTC
>JBBRGY010000343.1:0-4083 GCA_038223495.1 Burkholderiales bacterium
CCGGAGTCGAGCGTGGACATTCAGCGAGACGTGTGGTTCAAGCTCTGGGGCAACATGACGATGAATCCGGTGTCGGCGATTACTGGCGCAACGACCGACAAAATTCTGGACGACGAATTGACGCGAGAGTTTTGTTCAGCCGTGATGCGCGAAGCGCAAGCCATCGGCAACAAAATCGGCATTCAGATTGATCAATCTACTGAAGCGCGTCATGCGATCACACGCAAGCTCGGCACGATGCGAACCTCGATGCTGCAGGACGTCGAAGCGAACAAAGGCATTGAGCTTGATGCGCTGGTCGCGTCGGTGCGCGAGATTGGGCAAAAGGTGGGTGTTGCCACGCCGTTTACCGATGCAATGCTGGGATTGACGCGACTGATGGCGCGAGGTCGCGGGCTATATTGAGCTATACGGCTTTTTACCGAAACTCCTATTTCACGGGGGCTGGGGTGGCAATAGTCTAAAAGTCAACTTTCGAAAAATACGCCTGCCAGCCCCAATGCAGCGACGATTTTGCTGAAAAGCTGCTAACCTAAACTGATCGGTGGCACTTGCAGCGAACGCGCTCACGAACGCTGCGCTGTCGCAACGTTCACGCCGATTTCGTCTGCTCAGGAGCGATGGCATGCGTGGACTGGCGACGTGATCGCTGCTCGACGTGGTTTTTACTCTGCTCATTCTGTGGACAGTGAATTCGCCGTGGACCAGGATGTTTGCGAATAAGCGTAAATGAGGGGATGACCATGATCGATGTTGCGCACAAACAGGTGGCTGGCATGACGCTCGTGCAGCGGCAACGAAACGGGTTGCGAGCGCAGTTGGCGTCGATATCGCTTGCAGTGATGGCGGCGGGTACGCTGCTGGCATCGGCTGTCGCCGGTGCCGACGATGAGACGCCGGTGCCCGCTGCGTCCGGCTACGTGGTCGACACCACAGGCACAGTGAGCGCCGCCGACCGCGAGCGCCTCGTCGGTCTGGCGCGACAGATTAACCAGGCGACCGGCGCACAGCTCTTCACGGTGATTGTCGACCACACTGACCCGGAGCCCATCGAAAACTTCGCGCAACGCGTGTTCGTCACCTGGAAGCCGGGCCGAAAGGGGGCCGATGATGGCCTGCTATTGGTGCTCGCGCCCAACAACCAGACACGCAAGACTCGGCTGCAGATTGGCTATGGACTCGAAGGCGTAATCCCTGATGCAATCGCACGCCGTATCCTCAGTGAGCAGGTGCGGCCAGCGCTTGATCGTGGAAGTGCTGCCGATGCGGCGGCCGCAGCAGCGCAAGCCATTCAGACGACACTCAATGCGGCCGGCGTGAAACCGGATCGCAGCGCCCGCCCAGAGCTCGAAAGTCCGCCGGTTGAGATCAAGCTATTCTTGCTCGCGTTCATCTACTTCATTCTGATGTTCGTGACCTTGGGCGTGATGAACAAGCGGCCAAACCGGGTGCTGAGTGGGATCCTTTGCGTGGTGTTGTGTGCCGTAGGCGCTGGCGCCTATGTATGGGTGGCGGGTAATCATCCGGTGGCAGTGCTGGCATGGGTTTGGCTGCTGGTGCCGGTTGCGCTGGCGATGTCGTTCGCTGGCCGTCCACCGCCCGACCCTATTCCCATTAAGCGCGCACACGCAATCGAATCCGACCAGCCTAAGTGGAAGCCACGGATTCCATATTGGTGGATAGCGTGGCTCGTTGCTGCGTCAGTGGTCGCGCTGTACTACTCGCGAGCCAACAAGCCAGGGCTGGGAATCTTTGCCGGATTCTTTGCCACGCTCGGTGCACTCGGTGTTGTGGGGCAGTTGGGCGTGCCGTTCATGCCGGCGGTTCCACGCTTGCCAGGAAAGAGTGTCCGTGGCAGCAGCTCGCGCGTTGGCAGTGATTCATCGGACAACTCTAGCAGCTGGTCTAGCAGTGACTCGAGCAGCAGCAGCGACTCGGGCGGCAGTAGTGATTCGGGCGGTGGTGGAGATTCTGGTGGCGGCGGGTCGTCAGAGTAG
This sequence comes from Burkholderiales bacterium, assembly GCA_038223495.1. Lineage (GTDB taxonomy): Bacteria > Pseudomonadota > Gammaproteobacteria > Burkholderiales > Casimicrobiaceae > Casimicrobium. The sequence continues at coordinate 1,998 of JBBRGY010000343.1, forward strand.
CGGCGGGAGACGGAAAATCGCACGTGCTTTTGGATGCAGCTTCAACCATGAAACCCCGTATGCATCGGGGCTACATCTTCAAAATGGCGATTATCGACTTGGTAACTAATTCGTCGCCAGCCCCAATGCAATGGGCGATTTGCGGAAAAGTTGCTGTGTGTGAACTACGCTAGCCAGCGCTTGCGCCGACGATAACTCTTCACATCGCGGAACGATTTTCGCTCGCCAGACGAAACTCCGAGATAAAACTCTTTCACGTCTTCGTTGCTGGCGAGTTCTTTGGCGTCGCCGTTCATGACCACGCGTCCGCTCTCAAGGATGTAGCCATAGTCGGCGTATTTGAGCGCGACGTTGGTGTTTTGTTCGGCGAGCAGGAAGCTCACGCCTTCCTTGGTGTTCAGATCTTTCACGATCTCAAAAATTTCGGAGACGATTTGCGGCGCGAGACCCATCGATGGCTCGTCGAGCAGAATCATCGATGGCTTGGCCATGAGCGCGCGGCCCACAGCGACCATCTGTTGCTCGCCGCCCGAGGTGTAGCCTGCTTGCGACGTGCGTCGCGTTTTGAGGCGTGGGAAGTAGGCGTACACGCGCTCTAATTCAGCCTTAATTTCGGCGCGCGAAAGCTTGCGCGTATACGCACCGGTCAGCAAATTTTCTTCAACGGTCAAATGCGAAAAACAGTGACGACCTTCCATCACCTGACACACGCCCATGCGAACGAGATCGTTGGTCGTGAGCTTGTCGGTGCGCTGCCCATCAAACTCAATGGACCCCTTGGTGACCTCGCCACGCTCAGTGCGCAGCAGGTTTGACACCGCCTTTAAGGTGGTACTTTTGCCTGCACCGTTGGCACCTAGCAACGCCACAATCTTGCCTTTGGGCACGTCGAGCGACACGCCTTTGAGGACAAGGATCACGTGGTCGTAAATGACCTCGATGTTGTTGATGGAGAGATAAGCTGCCATGATTTTCCGGTTAGGGTGACGGGACTCAGTCGTGACTAAGTCGCCTTCGCCCTAACCCTCTCCCGAGGACGGGAGAGGAATTATTTGGCCTGATCTAGCGACGGCCTATTTCAAGCATCCGACGGTGATCTTGGCGTCCGCAGCGTACTTGGCTGAAGAGTCTGCGACCATCTTTTGCACTGTCGCGCGATCACCCGTGATCCAGTTAGGTGTCAGGGCTTTCCATGCCTTGCCATCCCACACCTGAACTTTGGCTGCGCCAGAACCTTCATGGTCCTGACACGACGTTTTGATCGGCGGGAACATCCCGGCCGCACCAAACGATTTTTGCTTGGCCAAGTCAACGTCCAGATTTTCATAGCCCCAGCGGATTTGTTCGCCCGTGAGCGCCTTGCCTTTGCCGTATTTTTCCTGCGCCTTCTTCACGGCTTCGACATACAAGATGCCGACGGTCACGCCGCGCATGTGATAAACGGAGCCGATCCGCGTAGGGTCTTCCAGATTGCCTTTTTTGGCGCCATAGACTTTCTTGCGAATTTCGTCGAGCACTGGGTAGTTGCCTGGCGTGTTGTAGGTCATGGTCGAGTAGCCTTTGGCTGCATCACCCGCTGGAATTGCGTCTTCCTCCGAGCCAGCCCACCACACTCCGAGCATCTTCTCACGTGGGAAGCCAACACGAGCGGCGGTTTTGATGGCGACGGCGTTCATCACGCCCCAACCCCACAGAATCACGTAATCAGGATTGGCTTGACGAATTTGCAACCATTGCGAGTTTTGCTCATTGCCAGGATGCGGCACTGGGATCTTCACGAGATCAAACCCGTATTGCTTGGACGCTGCTTCCAGCACAGGGAAAGGCTCTTTGCCGAACGCCGAGTCGTGGTACAGGTGGATGATCTTTTTGCCCTTCAACTTGTCAAGTCCGCCGGACTTGTCGCCCAGATACTTGACCATCGCGGCGGCCTGACTCCAGTAGGACGTGATGAGCGGGAACACGTACGGAAATACCGCACCGTTCGCCGCGTCGGAACGACCATAGCCGAGCGTCGTCATGGGAATTTTGTCAGTGGCTACACGATCCAGAATGCCGTAGGCAATGCCGGTCGAGAGCGGTTCGA
>JBBRGY010000344.1:0-4075 GCA_038223495.1 Burkholderiales bacterium
GAGATGTGGGCGGCTGACGAGATGTGGTTGTCTTCGTCCAGCAAGGGCGTGCTTGCGATCACGACACTGGACGACAAACCCATTGGCAACCCCGCACACAAAGGTAAACCAGGCCCAGTGTTCAAGAAGATGTTTGCGCTCGTTCAAGCGGATTTATACGGCCATGACTGATTCCAATTCTGCCAAGCCTGAACATCCACAAACGCCCGCCAAGGTCGCGGCATACAAGGACACGCTGTTCGAATTTCCGACCGACTACCCTTTGAAAGTTGCGGGCAAAAACACGCCGGGACTGGAAGCAACCGTGGTCGAAATTGTCAGCCGTCACGTCAAGGATTTTGATCCGACGACCGTCACGGTGCGCGAGTCCAGTGGCGGCAAATACCTCGCTGTCTCTGTGAATTTTGTGGCGCAATCGAAACCGCAACTCGACGCGCTGTATCAGGATCTCACCGATCACGTTGATATTGTTTGGGCCTTGTAACAAACTGTGAAAATTCGGGCGTTAGGTCGCGTCGAGTATCAAACCGCGTGGGCCGACATGCGCGCTTTCACCGATGCCCGCAGCAAAGAAACCGAAGACGAACTCTGGATCGTCGAGCACACGCCCGTTTTCACACAGGGTGTTGCAGGTAAACCTGAGCACCTGCTGTTTAATCCGCTCAATATCCCCGTCGTCAAAACAGACCGTGGCGGGCAGATCACCTATCACGGGCCGGGGCAGGCAATGCTCTACGTGCTATTCGACGTGAAGCGCGCTGGATTCGGTGTGCGAGAGTTGGTGATACGGATTGAGAATGCGGTGATTGCGACGTTGGCTTCGTACGGAATCGCCGCGTATGGCAAGCGTGACGCGCCGGGTGTGTATGTGAGCATTGCGGGCTCCCTCGCCCGCAGTGCGGGAGATGGTTGGGGTGAGGGCGGTGGAAGTCACTACCGTCTACGTGTGAAACCTGCCAATCAAATGCCTGAGGATCTACAGCGGTTCGCCCGCGAGATGCGCACGCAATCGACCGATGCCGAAGCGCTCATGTGGGGTCTACTGCGTGGACGGCGCTTGCATAATCTCGAGTTCCGAAGGCAGCATGTTGTTGGGCGATACATCCTTGACTTCTACTGTGATGAATTGCAGCTCGCCGTGGAGCTTGATGGTGGACAGCATTCCGAGCAGGTAGGGAACGACGCGACCCGAACCGAGTCGCTCGCCGCGCGCGGGATCCGAGTCGTCCGCTATTGGAATAACGATGTTTTGACTCAGACTGAGGTAGTGCTGAGTGATCTGTTCAATACCATCCAAGCAGCGCAACTGCCCTCACCCCAACCCTCTCCCGCGCTGCGGGAGAGGGAGTCGGGGGAGGCAAAAATTGCCTCGCTCGGCCTAAAAATAAGAAACGGCTGCAGTTATCACGGCGTTGCGTTCAATGTGGACATGGATTTGACGCCGTTTTCCTTCATCAACCCTTGTGGGTACGAGGGTTTGCGCGTTACTCATCTACATGAGTTGGGCGTCAAAGTACCGCTGGACACGGCTGGAGTGGCGCTCGCCGCTGAACTCGAACGTCAGCTTGGCGCAACTGCCAAGTGACAAAATAGAAGGATGGACATAGCTACTTCTGCCCCCGCCGCTCTCGATTCGACGCTTCCAAGCAACGCTGCAGGCGTTAAGCACAAAGGCGAAGGCAAAACCGCACGCATACCGATCAAGGTGGTCGCAGCGCCGATGCTGCGCAAGCCTGACTGGATTCGCGTCAAGGCGCCGACCGGCGAACACGCCGCCCGCTTCACCGAAATCAAGAAGATCCTGCGCGAACACAATCTGCACTCGGTGTGCGAAGAAGCGAGCTGCCCAAATATCGGCGAATGCTTCGGCAAGGGCACGGCCACCTTCATGATCATGGGTGACATCTGTACGCGGCGCTGCCCGTTCTGTGACGTCGGTCACGGCCGCCCGAATCCGCTCGATGTCGATGAGCCGAAAAATTTGGCGAAGACCATTGCCGCTTTGCGACTGAAGTACGTAGTGATCACCAGCGTGGATCGGGATGATCTACGCGATGGTGGCGCGGGTCATTTCGTCGAATGCATCAAGGAAGTACGCGCGCAGTCACCGAATACGCAAATCGAAGTGCTGGTGCCCGATTTCCGAGGGCGTGTCGACAAGGCGCTCGCTATTCTGGAGGCTGCGCCGCCGGACATCATGAATCACAACATGGAAACCGTGCCGCGTCTCTACAAGCAAGCGCGCCCCGGTTCTGACTACGCGCATTCGCTGGCGCTGCTGCGTGATTTCAAGGCGAAATTTCCAGACGTTCCAACCAAGAGCGGCCTCATGGTTGGCCTCGGCGAAACGGACGAAGAAATTCTGCAAGTCATGCGCGACATGCGTGCGCACCACATTGACATGCTGACAATCGGCCAGTATTTGCAGCCATCACAGGGCCACTTGCCGGTGCTGCGTTACGTGCATCCTGACACCTTCGCCATGTTCGAGCGCGAGGCGTATGCGATGGGCTTCAAACACGCGGCTGTCGGGGCGATGGTGCGCAGTTCGTATCATGCAGATAAGCAGGCGGATGGCGTGGTTACTGGTTAGTCGCCAAGGTACGTTCGGACGCATCAACCCGGATCGCGCGCCAGATAGCAAAAACTAGAGTTTTGGCAAGCGACGCGCCCACCAGGGCGTCAGCAGTAAGCCGCGCAGGGTTTGCCAGCGCGGATCTGACAATGCTGACAGTCCGCTTTCACCGGTGGCCGTGGTGCTCGCCACGTAGGTGCCAAACATTCGATCCCAGCACGAAAGCAGTTGACCATAGTTTGAGTTGGTCAATGCTTCGCGCGGATCATGGTGCAGCCAGTGTGCCGTGGGCGGGACAATGAGCCACGACACGTAGCGTTCTGTCCAGGCGATCATTCGCGGAGACCATGCGATTGCCGCGTGATGCAAATGCGAGTTAATGACAGCCAGCACGTCACGCAAAACGAGTGACCACGCGGGGGCGCCTAGCGCGATGATCAGCATGAGGCGGATCACCAGCGCGGGAACGTAAGAAAAAGGATGTTGCCGCAGCGAGGTTGAAGCGTCCAGCCGTGGGTCTGAATGATGCACAGCATGCAAAAGCCACAGCGCTCGAAAGCGATGGCTGGCGCGATGGAATACGTAATCCGAAAAGTCCGCCAGCAGGAAGCCGAGCGCTGCGGCGAGCCAGAGCGGAACGTTCAACGTGCGTAGCAAGCCAAGGTTCAATGCGTTCGCCACGCCGAGCAGGGGCGACAGTATGTATTGCGCCAACACCGACAACACCGCGGCCACAACGACCCAAAGCGCCAGATTACGAACAAAATGACGCGCCCGCGTCGCTTGTGACCACTCGTAGCGCGGCCAGAATGTTTCGGCCACCAGCGTCAGCAAGAGGCCGCCAAACAACGCAATCCAGCCAAACGTCTCAACCCAGCCAAACATCTCAACGGTCATTGCTTTTTTGTCACACAGTTAATTTGGTGAATGTTAGCTGCGCCCGAGTGGTTGATCGAATGACATTCACTTCGTATACTCAACGGCAACTCTCAGTTAAGGAAATGCCGGAATGAACCGATTCATCAAGTCGCTTGCAGTTTTACTCGTTTGCTTTGGCTCTTCATTTCAGGCTTGGGCCGGTATGGCCACCTTCGGCTCATTTTCGTCCTCGCTGTCGTCGACGCAGTCGCTCACGCCGGGTCAAATATTTCCGGTAACGCTGACCGCAAATACAAACACAGACGGTATCGCTTTTTCTATGCCTTTTGCGTTTAATCCAAATGGCGGCAATCAGTTCAATGTGGTTCCAGGCGGTACGTGCGCTGTAGATACCTTTCTTGCCAATGGTCAAACCTGTACAGTTTTGGTCCAGTTTGTCGGTTCAACGCCGGGGGCATTCACAGGAACACTGCTCGGTAAATGCTCGTTCAACGCTGTCGCGGGCGGCTACAGCATTAATTGCGGATCCCGCATTCAGGAAGTTTTGGGGCAGTTTGCGGGTAACGGACTTGCCGCAGTAGTCGATACGCTCGGGGCGTCTGGCCTGAGTTTGCTGATGCT
>JBBRGY010000345.1:0-4072 GCA_038223495.1 Burkholderiales bacterium
GTTCTCGAAGTGGTCACCATCCTTCTTGATGTTGCCGAGTGACTTCGCGATATCGCTCGCGACGGAAGGTTTTTCCGCGATGATTAGGGTCTTTGACATTTTTTTAGTGTAACCACAAGACGCGACAGGCCGTTTTCGGTCGGCCTAAATTCGCGCTTCAAACAGGTGAAATCAGCCGTGCAGCGCAGGCAGATCGAACCCAGTCCGGCTCAATATTGTGATCTAGAGCGAGACGAAACAACTGCGAGAGTTCGTCGCGACACGCCCATAAGCAGCCTTTGATATCGATTCGGACAGCCACGGCCAATCCGCGTTTCAACGCGATCACGGCTCGTTCGATGTCACCGACGGCAAGTGCGGCGCTAGCCTCGATTAGCCCGATATCAACCAGCCAGGCATCAGGTCGTCGCGTACGCATTTCAAAAACGCGAAGCGCTGACGCGTATTCGCCCACCTGCAAAAGCAATTGCGCCTGCATCGACGGTGTGGCGAGCGACATGACGCCGTGTTCATCAACCTCGGCGAACAGTCGACATGCCTTGTCCAATTCAAGCTGCGCGTTCACAACGTCGCGCCGCAGCGCGTGCCACCACGCGCGCTCGTAGTGAATGTTGGCGCGCAGCATTAAGTGGCCGTCGGGCATCGCTGCCGTTTCAACAATAAGCGCCTTGTCAGCTTCCGGGATCTCGCCGCGCATCAGATGGCATAGCGTCAAAGTAATGCTGGCTTCGCGCGCTGCCCGCGTCACTCCGCCCTGATGCGCACATTCAACTGCCGTGGCGCTTTGCAGCAGAGCGCCCCCATAATCACCGCGCCGATAGTGATAGTAGAAGCCGCGACGCGCAGCCACGCGGGCTCGTGCGATGCCGCTAAACCCAGAATCGTTGCATAGTCGATCAATCTGCGCAACTAGTGTGTGTGCCATCGGCCACCGACGTTGACCGCTGAAATATTCAAGGGCGTAACCCAGCGCATTTCCACGTGCATCAGGCGTGACGTCAACAGCCTCATCGACCCAGGCAGCGACGCTATCGGCGACCTGAGCCGCCGCGGCAAGCGCTTCCCCGAACAAGTCTGCTGCCAAAATGCCTACGACGATTTCCAGCCGAGTTTGCAATGGCAACTCGACCAAGCGCGCAAAGGCAACGCCGCGCAACACATCCAGCCAGACCCGCGACTCCCGCGACGGTCGCCAATCGCTATACAACGCATCGATGACTGAGGCGGCAATTCGTGCCAACGCAATCTCGTCGCCTGACGCTCTGGCAATGCGTGTCGCGCTTTTGACCGAAACGTCTAACGCCTCGCGTTCAAAGCATGCATCCGCGTAAACGCGCTGTAGCCAATACTCTGTTTCGGTCGCCCCGCCTTCAGTTTTCCAGTTGGCGAGGGCGTGCTCAACGGCAACTAGATCGCCTCTTTGCCATGCGGCATGTACGCTCGCCAAGCCCGCTGCTGCATCATGTTGGCTCACGCTCACGATGTGCGCCTCGCGCCCATCCGTTGCAGTCCAAGCGCGCTGAGTAGCTGGTCTGGATCAAGCGGCTTGTGCAGCACCGGGAAGCCGCTCGCGCCTAGTATGCGCAACCGCTCTGCCGATGTGTCGCCCGTTATCAAAACAACCGGCACGTCGCCCCCCAATACCAGTTGCAATTTGCGGGCAGCTTCGATGCCGGTGAAACCGTCATGCAGGCGATAGTCCACCACTGCCGCTGCAATATGTTGGCGCTCTTTTTCGGCGAACGGAAGCAACGCAGTGACGGCGCTTTCCGTCGTGGCGTCTAACCCTAATGTTGCGAACAGCGAGCGCATCGAGTCACGAATCAGCGCATCGTCATCGAGCACCAACACGCGATGTCGACTGATGACGGATGTCGTAGATCGAGTTTCCGCGACGGCTGCACTTGAGTGTTGGAACGCTTTCGTGGTCACAGTGCCCGGCAATCGCAGCGAAAAGCAGGTGCCACGACCAAGGCGCGAGCGCACATTGATCTCAGCTCCCAACATCGCGGCTGATCGGGCTACGATGGCGAGACCGAGTCCCATTCCGCCCTGGCCGGAGTCGCCTCGCCTGACTTGGTAGAACTCATCGAAAATCAGCGACAGGTTGGCTGGGGCGATACCGATTCCTTGATCCCATACCTGCAACAGGCAGTGATCAGAACGTGGACGAACCGTTACCAGAATACTGCCTGCTCGCGAAAATCGAATCGCATTGCTTACCAAATTGTCGAGTACACGGCGAAGCAATGTGGGATCAGAGTTCACGCTGACGTCTGGGATGCGTGAACGCAGCCGCAGACCTCTTTCCTTTGCGCTGGATGCAAGCACGGTCGTGACGTCATGCACCAGTGGCTTGAGTGCAGTGTCCCGCATGTCGGCGGTCACTACCCCGGCGTCAAAACGTGAAATGTCCAGCACTGCGTTAAGCAGGGCATCAAGCGACCGAGACGCCGCTTGCATGCCATCCACGGCTGGCATCAGGCTGTCGCCAATGGCAGGCGCTTGTTGTCGCAGGCCGTGACGAAGCGCTGCAAGATAAAGTGAAAGTGCGTGTGCTGGCTGGCGCAAATCATGACTCGCCGCCGCGAGAAATCGGCTCTTCGCATTGCTGGCTGATTCGGCCTCGCGTGTACGGCCTGCCAACGCTTCGGTCGCGCGCTTCACGTCATTCTGAAGGCCGCGCCGCGCCGACTGAAGCGCGTGGGTCATCTTATTGAAGTCCACCGCAAGTTTACGGAATTCCCCGCGTCCCGCTTCTGGCAAATGCACCGAAAAATCGTCGCTTGCCACTCGGGACATTCCATCTGACAGCGCAGACAATGGCGCCGAAATAGACCGCGTCGCAACACGCACCAATACCAGCGAAAGAAGCGTAGCTGCCAACAAAATCGCCGCGCCCGTCCACCACAGTTTCGCGATTTCGCGCTTCTCGTCAGCACGTGAAATGGACAGCGCAACAAAGCCGACACGCTGCCCGGTTCCCGCATTTGTGGCGCCAGACGGTTGTGCGAACAACTCCACCGGATGCACGACGCTTACCAGATGCGAATCGCGCTCTACCTGCACTGACAGTGGCTTGCCATCCAGAAGACGCAACGCCGTGCTGCCCAGATTGCCACGATTGTCGACCGTTACGCCATCACGATCTACCAGGGCGAGGCCAACGATTCCTGCGCTCCGCTCAATGAAGTCAGCAGCGGCGCGAGCGTTCACATTCGAACCGGCGGCGAGTGGCAGCTCCGCCAGCATCGCAGCCTGTCGCGCGAGAGAAACGGTGCGCTCTATCAGATTGCGTTCGATCTCCTGAGCGTGGCGCGTCATCATCAGCGCGCCCACCGAAACCACCGCGAGCACAACGGGAGTGAGCGCGGCGAGCAGAATGCGGTTGCGAATACTGCCAGGATTCATGTCCGCATCCGAATGGCGCGATACGGTGGCAAAATCCGTTCGTGAATGGAAGCAAACGAACACTTCCCTACAACGCAGGCGGCCATGTTGACTGAAAACGCAAGAGAGACCATTTCCGTGAATACTAGCGCGAAAGAATCCACCGCGTCAGTGGTGATTGTTGAAGATCATTCACTGATTCGAGATGGCCTACGCATGTTGCTCGCGCTCGAGCGCAATTTTCAGCTGGTCGGTGAAGCTGGCACTGTGGCCGACGCACGGCGGGTAGTCGCCGAAAAAAAACCAACCATCGTGATGATTGATGTGGGCTTACCTGATGGCGATGGCATCTCGCTCAGCGCAGAGTTGATCTCGGCTGATCCATTGCTCCGGGTGCTCGTGCTCACTGGAGATTTGAGTCCGGAAACAGTGTCCCGCGCGCTTGCCGTGGGTGCACATGGGTACGTGCACAAGCAGCACAACGCGGACGAACTTTTCGCTGCCTTAGGCGCGCTGCGCCTGGGGGGGCGCTACGTAAGCCAGTCAGTCGCTGCGTCCTACATTGCACCGATTGCCGTCAATCGAGCGGCATCACCGCTTGCCAAACTCACGGATCGCGAACGCGAAATTGTTGGCATGTTGTGTGAAGGTGACTCCAGTAAACACGTCGCCCGCAAGCTCG
>JBBRGY010000346.1:0-4069 GCA_038223495.1 Burkholderiales bacterium
GAGTACGGTTGACAACATGCCCATATCGATCCTTGAGGCCTTTGCCAGCGGTGTTCCGGTCGTCAGCACCTGCGCCGGCGGTATCCCGGATATGGTTGAGCATGGCGTCTCGGGGCTGTTGGTCCCCATCGGTGATGACGAGGCCATGGCGCGTGAAGTCCTTCGCATATTGCAAAATCCGGTGGTTTCCGCGGATCTCAGGCTGGCTGGCTTGGCCGAGGCTGATAAATATGCCTGGTCGCAGGTTCGCACCAAATGGCTCGATGCCTACGTGCGTTCTGCTGCATTAGGGAGGGTGTCGTGAATTTTTACACCGGGGTATGTTCGAATTTCCTGTTTCCGTTTCACGAGCGAGTCAAGGGCCACGACTCCGTGGCACTGCGCAAACGCCTGGAAGAGAGCCAGTGGTGGCCGGCTGAACAACTCAGGGCTTACCGTGTCAAGCGATTGCAGCAATTCCTGTCCGATATCGGGCAGCGTGTGCCCTATTACCAGCAGTTGTTCAAGCAACTCCAATTCGATCCGAACAAGGTTGACAGCTTGTCCGATTTGCAGCGCTTGCCATTGCTCACCAAAGCAGACATCCGGAAAAATATTGAAAAACTCAAAGCCAAAGGGCATGGCCCGTTGACACGCTACAACACGGGCGGCTCTTCCGGGGAGCCTCTCATTTTTTACATGGGGAAAGGGCGCAAGAGCCACGATATTGCAGCCAAATGGCGCGCGACGCGCTGGTGGGGTGTCGATATCGGGGATTCAGAACTGGTGGTATGGGGAAGCCCGATGGAGCTCGGCGCGCAAGACCGCGTCAGGCGCCTGCGCGATACATTTCTACGGAGCAGGTTATTGCCGGCCTTTGAGATGTCACAGCAAAATCTGGACCAATTTGTGGAGACAATTCGGGTCATGCGTCCCGCCATGCTGTTTGGCTATCCTTCAAGTCTTTCGCTTATTGCGAAGCACGCCCGGGAGAAGAGCGTCGCGCTGAACGGGTTGGGAATCAAGGTTGTTTTTGTTACTTCCGAGAAGCTCTACGATGAACAAAGAACCATCATGAGTGAGGTATTTGGTTGCCCGGTGGCTAATGGGTACGGTGCTCGCGATGCAGGCTTCATTGCGCACCAGTGCCCCGACGGGAGCTTGCACATAAGCGCAGAGGACATCATTGTCGAGACGGTACGTGCAGACGGCAATCCCGCGGGCGAGGGAGAGGCGGGCGAGATCGTTGTAACGCACATGGCGACTGCGGACTTTCCATTCGTACGCTACCGTACCGGCGATATGGGAATTTTGACGGATGAGTCGTGCGTATGTGGTCGCAGCCTACCTGTCCTGAAGGAAGTACAGGGGCGTACGACTGACTTTGTCATAGCGCGTGATGGCACCGTCATGCACGGTCTGGCGCTGATCTATACGGTTCGTGACCTTCCGGGCGTTGATCGATTCAAGATTGAGCAGATGTCGCTGGATGAAACAATCGTCAAGGTCGTTGCCGGAGCGGCTTTTGGCGCGGCTGAAGAGGCGCGCATCGTCCGCGACTTCAAGGCTAGGCTGGGTGACGCAGTCGACGTCCGCATTGAAAGGGTCAGCCATATTGCCAACGAAGCCTCTGGCAAATATCGCTATGTGGTCAGCCATGCAAAGGCCGCTGATCTAAAAAAAGGGGTCAGCCGTGCGTGATCTGTTGATGCTCGGCATCGTCTTGGGCGCTTTGCCATTTGCAATTCGCCACACCTGGATTGGTGTGCTGCTGTGGACCTGGATCAGCATCATGAACCCACACCGCCTCGCGTTTGGCTTTGCCCACGATGCGCCATGGGCAGCGGTGGTGGCGGGTGTCACGATTATTTCACTGTTGATTACCCGCGACAAGATCAGTATGCCGTGGGATCCGCCGGTCAAAGTCTTGTTCGCCTTTGTGATCTGGATGTGCCTGACGACAGCCTTTGCACTTTACCCATCGGATTCATGGGTTCAACTCAGCAAAGTCTTGAAGATCCAGTTGATGACGGCAATTGCGTTGGCCGCCTTGCGCGAGCGAAAACACATAGAGCTTTTCGTTTGGGTCAATATCTTGTCAATCGGGTTTTTCGGTTTCAAGGGTGGCATCTTTACGATAAGAACCGGTGGTGGCGGCATGGTCGAAGGGCCACCCGGAGGGTTCATCGCAGGCAACAATGAAATTGCACTTGCTCTGGTCGTGGTCATACCGCTAATGAATTATCTGAGAATGGTTGCCACGCGCAAGTCAATTCGCCTGGGTTTGCTGGTTTTGATGCTGCTCTCGGCAGTGGCCGCTGTCGGCACTCAATCGCGCGGTGCTTTACTGGCGATAGCGGCCATGGGGCTGGTGTTGTGGGTTCGATCGAATCGAAAGATCGCAACTGGTTTTACAGTCGCAATTTTTGCGGTATGCCTCATCGCCTTTATGCCGAGTTCGTGGGACGAGCGCATGGGTACCATCCAGAACTACGAAGAAAACAGCTCAGCCATGGGCCGACTCAACGCATGGAGGATGACGTTCAATCTGGCCAACAGCCGGTTTTTTGGTGGTGGATTTGAGAGCTATACCCCGGAAATATTTGCGAAGTACGCGCCAGACCCCAATGATCTTCACGTCGCGCACAGCATCTATTTCTCTGTGCTCGGTGAGCACGGTTATGTGGGCTTGATCCTGTTTTTGCTGCTCTGGTGGCTGGCATTCCGAACTGCCAGCAAGATTCGGAAGACCGCCTTGCTGCGAGAGGAAACAAAGTGGCTCTATTCCCTGGCCGGGATGTGCCAGGTTTCGCTGGCAGGGTATGCGGTTGGGGGCGCTTTTTTAAGCCTCGCCTATTTTGATTTGCCGTACAACATCTTGATTGTGTTGGTGGTGTCATTACGCTGGCTTCAAGAAAAGCGATGGGAATTAGAAACCAAAAGTGTTCCTGGTGGACCGACACAAACGAGCAAATTGGCCGTCGTGGCAAAACGGAAACTCCAGCCATGATTTTGAAAAGAATTGCCGAAGTACTGTCTCCCGGTGGGCGGCATGCCCGTTTGTCGATTCTGATTTTCCATCGTGTACTTTCGCAGGTCGATCCACTCTTTCCTGGCGAGCAAGATGCCCGTCGTTTTAGTGAAGTCTTGTCATGGGTGGCGCGTTGGTTTCAGGTCATGCCGCTTGACGAAGCCATATCCCGGCTTCGTATATCTACTTTGCCTGCGCGCGCGGCGGCCATCACTTTCGACGACGGTTACGCCGACAACGTTACCCATGCGCTACCGGTTTTGAAGCACCATGGCATGGCGGCGACATTCTTTATTGCTACCTCGTTTCTTGACGGAGGTCGCATGTGGAACGATTCTGTCATTGAAGCGGTTCGCGTCTTTCGTGGCAAAGTGCTTGACCTGCGAGACGCAGGATTGGGCGTATATTGCCTGGAGTCAGATGCCCAGCGCCGAATGGCGATAGATGCTTTGCTGGCGCAGATAAAGTACCTTGGGCAGCATGAACGTCAGGTGGCCGTCGCCCAGGTTGTTTCTGCGGTTGGTGCTTCCTTGCCCGACGATTTGATGATGCGGTCTGAGCAAGTGCTCGCTCTGCGAAACGCCGGCATGCAAATCGGCGCACACACCTCGTCCCATCCAATCCTGGAAAAAATTCCTGATAGCCAGGCCGTTTCCGAAATTTCAGAGGGCAAGCACGTCCTGGAATCCTTGCTGGGAGAGGCGGTCAGTCTTTTTGCCTATCCGAACGGAAGTCCCAACGTTGATTACACCGCCAGGCACGTTGCCATGGTTCGCCAGGCGGGATATCTTGGCGCAGTCTCGACAGCGTCGGGTGTCGCCACGCAGGAAACCGACATTTATCAGCTGCCGCGCTTCACCCCTTGGGACAGAAGCCGGTCAAGGTATGGCCTTCGCCTGCTGGCCAATTTGCGCCAATGTTCCCCCAATGTGGCTGCGAGTCCCGTGACTTAAACCTGCATTTTCACGCCCGCTCGTTCCGTGGGCCGATGTAGGCGCGAGCAAGAACCACTGAATCCATCCTGAAGTGCATCGTTCGAGGCGCAGGGCTGGTGCCGCC
>JBBRGY010000347.1:0-4056 GCA_038223495.1 Burkholderiales bacterium
TCCGTCCCTTAGCGGCATTGTTGCCCCGGTTTCGCCGCTGGCACCGCTGGCGGCTTCCGTCACCGGACTCTGGACGTTGACCGTTACCGACAACATCAATGGTAACAATGGTGCGCTCAACGATTGGGCGGTTGACATCGCGTGTGCGCCGTTGGGACCCGCTGATATGGCGGTGGCTCTGACCGGCTTCCCAGCAGTGCCAGTTGCCAATACGTCGGCATCGGGCACGGTGACGTGTACTAGCGTTGGCCAGCAGGCGGCGCTCAACGTGACATGTTCTGTTTTGAACGGTACGACTAACGCGTGCGCGCTGCAACCCGGGAACACGCCGGTAGCCGCTTTCCCGGTGGCCAGTGTGGCAGTAGGACAGAGCATTACGTGCGACGTATCAACGCCTGTTTCAGCCGCAGGGGTCCTCAGTGTGACCGGGCTAACTTCGGCGACAGTCGACAGCAACTCCGCAAACAATTCCGTGCTGTATACGGCGACCAACACGCCACCGCTGCCAGCCGATATGGCCGCAACCCTGAGTGGCTTCCCGGCAGTCCCAGTTGCTAACACCTCCGCGTCCGGCACATTGACCTGTGCCAACGTTGGCGGTCAAGCGGCTAACAACGTGACGTGTTCTGTGTCGAACGGAACGGCGAGCGCGTGCGCGCTGCAACCTGGGAACACGCCGGTGGCGGCCTTCCCGGTAGCGAGTGTGGCGGCGGGAGAGAGCATTACCTGTAGCGTATCGACGCCTGTTTCAGCTGCGGGTGTCCTCAGTGTGACGGGGCTCACTTCGGCCTCCAACGATGCAAACGCAGCAAACAACTCGGCTCAATTAGCCGCGTCCGGCGCGCAAACTCCTGCGATTCCAACGCCGACGCTGTCGGGCATTAATTTGCTGCTTTTATCGTTCATCGTAATTGGCTTTGCCGGCTTCGCTAGAAGAAGGTGGCGCGTATAGGCCGCTTTAGCTATCTTCACAAAACCCTACAAGCGACGCTTCGGCGTCGCTTTTTTTTGCGAAATTCAATGAAGAATCAGCATCTCCCAGCGCTAGCTCTGTTGTCCCTGATGTGTGCTTGCCAGGGTCTACAGCAGGCGTCATTCGACCCCAACACGATTCACCAGGCGTTTGACGGTCGTCAGTACACGCTAGAGAAGCTTGTCAAGAAACCAGGCGGCTACGCGCGAATCGGCACCAACACGCTTCGCTACTACCCGCACGCAACCTATGAGCTTGATCACGAGGACGACGGCTTTTTCTATGTCCGGCAATACGTTCCAGTCCCCGTAACGGCAATAAAGACACGCGAAAGCGAAGTTGTCATTCCATTTCAGTTGCAGGTTAGCCGGGACTACGTCTGGCAACCGTTTGACGCCGGTCTGCCACGAAGTGGGCAATGGCGTGACGGATTCGCGATCGCAGACGTGAATGGCGACGGCCATTTGGACATTATCTTTGGACCTGCTCGCAAATCGTTTGCTGGACCGGCGATATTCTTGGGAGATGGTCGCGGTAGCTGGTCGCGATGGTCGGCGCTAACCTTTCCGCGTTTTGCGTTCGACTATGGCGGTGCCGCCGCGGCGGACTTCGACGGTGACGGAAAAACCGATATTGCATTGGGCGTCCATCTGCGCGGACTCGCGGCCTTCAAAGGCAACGGCAGCGGAAGTTTCACGGACCAAGGCGCTGACCTACCTTTCTCCTTGGGCAGTCAGGCACCTGCGTTTTCGTCCCGCAAGGTGCTCTCAGTCAATTGGGATGCAGCCGACAAGCCTTCTCTCGTGGCATTGAACGAGGGGTTGAGTCGCTCGACGACCAACCGCATTCCCGATGGTGTTGTTGTATATCACTACCTCGACAAATCATGGAGCCGAACACTCGGAGACACTCGTTTGCAACGCGCAACGCTGCTCGCAGCCATTCCATCGGGCAAACGGTTTGCCGTGGCGCATGCAGTGGCTCCAGATGGCACCTGGACAGTTTCGGAGCGATTCAGCGGTGAATGGCGAGACTACCGCATTGTTGGAATGCCAGCCAATGCGCAGATCACTGCGATGGCAATTGGCGAACCCAGCCGCAGCGCGCCTCCACTCTTTGCTGTTGCCTGGCGAGAATACGGCAGTGCGGCTTGGTGGATACACACAGCCGTGGTGCGAAAGGGTGCAACAGGCGACTGGCAGCTTGTCAAACTTGCAACAGTCAAGGACAACAACGACGTGCGGGCGCTTGCCTTCGCCAGGCTCCGCCCGGGCGTGGCGCTGGACCTCGTATCGGTGAACGAAGTGGGCAAACTGGAACTCTTTCGACAAGGCACAGGCGGCACATTCACCCAAGATCAAGGGCTGCTGCCTCCTGATTGGCGCGCAGGCTGTCAGGGATACGATTTGCAGGCGCGCGACCTTGACGGGGACGGAATCGATGAACTTATCGTTGCCTTCGCTGGCGAAGGCACGGCGTTGACGCGCGCCACAGAATGCACGTCGGGCGGCGCCATTCAGGCGTTCAAGCTTGTTCAGGCAGGCGGGTCACAGGGTACGAGGTCAAACTAACCGGCTTGCAGATAAACGATTCAAGGCTAAGGACACGTTTGTTTCGTTCTGCTTTCTCATTGCGCCGATCTGCTCGCAAAAAGCGGAACCACCGAATATCCGTTCTAGGTACTCATCGTAGTTAGCGTGAACATCGGCAACGGTTGCCGCCAGATTTTCATAACTCGACCAGACGACAAAGCGGGCATAAGGCACGAACTCGCTTAGGGGTACTACCTCACTCACAACTATAACGCCACGAAGCAATGCCGGTAGAACACGCAACTCTTCGAGCGTATGGTGGTGATCAGTCTGGTGAACATTGACGAGTATCTTCGTTGCATCCAGCAGATCGCGTAGAGCCAACGACTCGTAGATCCCGCGAACGTTACGCACTGGTAGCTTTCTGCCGCCCATATCGAGAAGAAAAGCTGCACGCCGGGACTGATTCGTATCGGCAAACGTCGCAAGAATTTCTACTTCGCGACGTTCATTCCCGAAATTGCATTCGTACAGCAGCGGAGCGACATAAGTTGTTCGGCTAAGGTGGTCTACAAACTGTCCGCTGCGGCGCAAATTTTCGATGTTGGACGCGCTGTACTCGATGACCGCGTCGAGTCCGTTGAAGTGCTCGGCCTCCGCAAGGCGAGCCAGATAAAACCCTTCGCCGTCAGGAAGCGGTACGCGCCCGACCAAAGCTCCTTCGCTGTCGCGGCCGCCGGGTTTGACCAGCGTATGTTCGCATTGCAAGTCGATGCGTGCGCTCGGGTTATGACATCCCGTCGGCAGCGAATAATCCCCGAACAGCAGGTTAATCTGACCGTCATACAGCCTTAAGCGCGTGGCAAAAAGTGCTACACAGTACAGGTAATACTCTCGCGTAAAAACCAGATGGTCGCGGCCATAAGCCAATGATGATCGACCATGGTGCTCGACCAATGCCACTGCCTTCTGTCCTGCTACTGTTCTCGCCAGCAGTGTTCTGCGCAATAGTGATCCGATTCTGCGAACCTGTCGTCCCGTCCAGTCGCCACTTATCACGCTTCGCTGCCGATCCCGCATCAGCGCGCGATCCGGGTCGATCTGCTTACCGCTGCGACCAAGCAGGCCGTGCGCTATGCCGCGAGCGATCAGCGACGCACGAGGCGCTCGTGTCAGCAGCATCGTGGCAGCACGCAGCAGCTTCTTCGCAGCCACAATCATGGCGGCCGTGCTCGAGCCATAACGAGCAGTCAGCAGGATTTCGTTTCGGGCCCGGTAGTAAGCGATGGTGTCGGCGACGTGGGGTCGTCCGCTGTGGCTGCCGCCGCCAGAGTGGTGAATTCGAGACTTTGGCACGAGATAGCACATCGTTCCGGTTGTGCGCAGACGATAGCAATAGTCGATTTCTTCACAATGCATAAACCACGAGTCGGCCATGAAGCCTTTGCCGGCGATCACAGTCATTGGAATCAGCATGCTGCTGCCCACCACCGCCGATACGCGACGAGCCGCACCGTCATGCAGAAGAAAATCCACTGATCGAACCCAATC
>JBBRGY010000348.1:0-4048 GCA_038223495.1 Burkholderiales bacterium
TGTAGACCTTGGCGCAGCGCGTCTCGTCACCGCAGCGAACGACGAACACCATCGCCTCTTTGCCGCTCATAAGCTGGCGAACGACGCTGTCGATCAGGCCTTCGTCGATCAGCGCTTGTAGTCTCTTGGGGGCTTTCATTGACGCCATTATCCCAGTGGACGCCGATAAGGCCAAAACGGGGCGATTAAATGGTCGCGCCCGTTGCCACAACGACGACTAACTGGCGTGTCGCGGATCCTGTCCCTGCACGATGTGAATGACGTATTCACCGATGTTTTTGGCATGATCCGCCACGCGCTCAATCGCTTTGGCCAGGAACGCCACGTCAAGCCCTGCGCCAATCGTGCGCGGGTCTTCCATCATGTAGGTCACCAGCAATCGCATGATGCGATCAAACTCGTCATCCACCGCAGCGTCGCGACCGATCACTTCGCCCGCCAAAATCACATCCAGTCGCGCGAAGGCGTCGAGTGCTTCTTTGAGCATGTCTTGAGCGAGGGAGCCGATGTGTTTCACCTCATTCAGGCGCAATAGCTGAAAGCGCTCGGACGCCTGAAACTGTCTCGCACGCTGCGCTACTTTTTTGATCTCATCGCCGATGCGCTCAAGATCATTGACCGCCTGCATCGTGCAGATAATTTGGCGCAAATCCACCGCGGCCGGTTGCCGCCGGGCGATGATTTCCATGCCTTTACGATCCAGTTCGAGTTGCTTCTCGTTCACGCGTTTTTCCTCGCGCAGGACCACCTCGACCAGTTCTTCCTCATGCGAGGCAATCGCCTCCAGTGCGCGCTCCAGTTGCGCTTCGACGAGGCCGCCCATCGCCAGCAGTCCGCTGCGTAAATCCTCCAGTTCGATCTCAAACTGCTTTGACGTGTGTTCCATTCGATTAACCAAACCTTCCTGTGATGTAGTCCTCAGTGCGCTTGTCTTTGGGTTTGACAAAAATTTGCGCCGTCGGTGTGAATTCGACTAATTCGCCCAGATACATGTAGGCCGTGTGCTGCGACACCCGCGCCGCTTGCTGCATGTTGTGCGTCACGATCACGATGGTGTAATCGGTGCGCAACTCACTCACCAGCTCTTCGATGCGCGCCGTTGAAATCGGATCGAGCGCGGAGGTGGGCTCATCCAGTAACAGCACCTCTGGCTTCACTGCGATGCCACGGGCGATACACAAACGCTGTTGCTGACCGCCAGAAAGCGACAGACCGCTCTGACTCAATTTGTCCTTTGCCTCGGTCCACAGCGACGCCTTTTTTAGTGCCCATTCGACGCGCTCATCCATGTCATTCTTCGAAAGTTTTTCGTAGAGTTTCACGCCAAATGCAATGTTGTCGTAAATCGACATCGGGAAGGGGGTCGGCTTCTGAAACACCATTCCAACCTGACCGCGCAGAGCATTCAGATCGTACTTCGAGTCAAGCACGTTTTGTCCGTTGAACAGTACTTCGCCCTCGGCGCGCTGGCCGGGATAGAGTGAGTACATGCGGTTCAACACGCGCAACAAGGTGGACTTGCCGCAACCCGACGGCCCAATGAAGGCCGTCACCTGCTTCTCGGGAATGTCGAGCGAAATATTGCGCAAACCCTGAAAGGTTCCGTAGAAAAAATTCAGGTTGTTGATCTTGAGTTTGGTCGCTGCGCGTTCGGCGACAGTGGTGTCACCGAGGCTGACTTGGAATGCCATGTGTAATCTCTCGACTATTGTGTTTTTTGGCGGAACACGGTTCGCGCCAGGATATTTAGAAGCAAAACGGTCAGAGTAATCAATAACGCACCGGCCCAGGCTAGACGTTGCCAATCTTCGTAAGGACTCATCGCAAACTGGAAAATCACCACCGGCAGATTCGCCATCGGCGCGTTCATGTCAGTGCTCCAGAACTGATTGTTGAGCGATGTGAATAAGAGCGGCGCCGTCTCGCCTGATACTCGTGCTAGCGCCAACAAAATGCCGGTTATCACGCCGCCACGCACGGCTTTAAGTGTCACCATCAACACCACTTTCCACATTGGGGCGCCGAGCGCCACCGCTGCTTCACGCAGGCTATTGGGCACCAGCATCAGCATGTTTTCAGTAGTGCGAACTACCACCGGCACCGCGATGATCGCCAGTGCCACAGCACCCGCCCAGCCGGAGTAGTGTTTCACCTGAAACACGATGAGGCTGTACACAAACAAGCCGATCACTATCGACGGCGCCGACAGCAGAATGTCATTGACGAAACGAGTGACCTTCGCCACCCAGTTATCGCGGCCGACTTCGGCGAGATAGATGCCCGCCATGATGCCGACGGGGGTGGCAATAAGTACCGACGCACCCACCATCAATACGCTACCGAAGATCGCGTTAGCCAGTCCACCGTCCGCGCCCGGTGGCGGCGTCATCTGCGTAAACAGTTGCGGGCCAAACGCTGCAAAGCCCTTGCTGAACAGCGTCATCAAAATCCAGATCAGGAAGATCATGCCGAACGCCATCGTGGCCATCGACATCGCCAGATTGAAGCGGTTGACCCATACGCGACGGCGATAGATTGGGTTGTTGGCGCGATCATTCACTACGTTACTCATGTGCGCTTTCCTTCACGTTTGGCAAGACTCGCCAGCATCCAGCGCGACGCAGCCAACACACAGAACGTCAGGATGAAGAGCACCAGCCCCAGCGAAATCAGCGCCGACAAATGCAGCGGATCTGATGCTTCGTTGAATTCATTGGCCAGTGATGAGGCAATTGAATTACCCGGCTCAAAGAGTTTGAGTGAGATGTTGTAGGCGTTGCCAATCACAAACGTCACCGCCATAGTCTCGCCGAGCGCGCGGCCAAGGCCCAACATCACGCCGCCAACCACGCCGGTTTTTGTGTACGGCAGCACCACATTCCACATGACCTCCCAGGTGGTCGCACCGAGGCCGTAGGCGGATTCTTTTAGGATCGCGGGCGTCGTTTCGAACACGTCGCGCATGACTGACGCCGTGAACGGAATCACCATCACCGACAGAATGATGCCCGCCGAAAGCACGCCAATGCCGATCGGTGTTCCTTGAAATAAAATTCCGACTATCGGCAGCTTGCCAACGGTCGCTGTGAGCGCTGGCTGCACATATTGGCCGAACAGCGGCGCGAAAACAAACAGGCCCCACATGCCGTAAATGATCGACGGAATGGCCGCCAATAATTCGACGGCCGTGCCGAGTGGACGCTTCAAAACCGGCGGGCACATCTCGGTCAAAAAGATCGCAATGCCAAAGCTCACTGGCACGGCGATGACCATCGCAATCGTGGCTGTGATGATCGTGCCCCACAGCGGCGCGAGTCCGCCAAACAAGCTGCGCACCGGATCCCAGGTGCTATCGACGAGAAACTTCGGCCCGACCTGAGTGATCGTCGGCAATGCGCCGTAAACCAATGAGCCGAGAATGGCGAGCAGTGTGACGAGCACAAGCAATGCAAAGAACTGCGTGCTGCGCGCGAAGATCGCGTCTTGTAGAGCGAAAGTGCGGGTTGAAGCGGCATCCATGATCCGGCTTTCTACTTTTTAATAAGGTAACCCGGATGCTTGCAATCGGGTTCTCGAATCGGCGCAGCCACACTTATTGGCGCGTCGCGATTGGGGGAAAAGGAGCGCCCGGATGCAAGCATCCGGGCTACGGTCGGGCGCTTAAAAAACTGCTTTTCCGGAACCGTCCACAATCTTTTTCCACTCGGCCTGAATCAACGAAACAGTCGCTGGCGGCAACGGCACATACTCAAGTTCAGTGGCCGATTTTTGGCCATTTTTAAGTGCCCAATCGAAGAACTTGATGGCTTCTTTTGATTGCGCAGGCTTGTCGGCTTTGGCGTGCATCAGAATGAACGATGCGCCCGTGATTGGCCAGCTTTTTGCGCCCGGCTGATCGGTCAATACCACGCCCATACCTGGCGTACTTTTCCAGTCGGCACCGGCAGCAGCTGCGCTAAAACTCGCATCTTCTGGCTGTACGAACACACCGTCTCTGTTCTTCATCGCGATGTAGTCGAGCTTATTTTTCTTGGCGTACGCGTATTCC
>JBBRGY010000349.1:0-4047 GCA_038223495.1 Burkholderiales bacterium
GCGAATAACATCGATGCCGCTCATGTCCGGCAATCCCAGATCAACCAGCAAAACATCGGGCTTTAGCGCGTCAAGCAAAGCCATACCAGCCTTACCCGTTGGCACCGCACCGGACAGCGCCAAGAGTGGATCCGACTGCACAGCCGTGGCAAATTTCAGCAGCAGTTCGGGCTCATCTTCGACGATGAGGACTTGATGTCTCATAGCGTGAAGTTTAGGCGACCGATGGTTGCAGCCGGCGAAAAAAGCATCTCCCTGTTAGCCGAACACGCGCCTCCCGCTAAAACGAGAGACGCTTACGGTAGCGAACGATCAGGGGTTGACTGGTCGCTTCACCCGATACCACGCGGCGTAAATTGCTGGCACCGCGAGTATGGTGAGCACGGTTGCAATAACAAGCCCCGCCATGATTGCTACGGCCATAGGTCCCCATAGCACGCTGCGCGTCAGCGGAATCATCGCCAAAACGGCAGCGGTGGCGGTCAATACAATCGGGCGGAATCGTCGCACGGCAGCTTCACGCGCTGCCGTCCATGCGTGCGTTCCTGTCGCCATGTCCTGCTTTATTTGATCGATCAGGATGATGGTGTTTCGCATGATGATGCCCATCAGTGCAATGACCCCGAGCATCGCCACGAATCCAAATGGCATGCGGAACACGAGCAAACCTAGCGCAACGCCAACGATGCCGAACGGCGCCGTCAACAACACCATCGAAGCAAGCGAAAAACTCTGCAACTGCAACATCAAGAGCATCAACCACACAAAAATCATGAGCGGCACGCCCGCTCCAATGGAGCCTTGGGCCTTTGCGTTTTCTTCAAACGCGCCGCCAACCTCTATTCGATAGCCGGGAGGCAGTTTGGCGCGGATATCCGCCAGTTGTGGATCGATTTGCGCGGACACATCCGGCGCTTGCACGCCTTCGATAATGTCGGATCGCACCGAGAGCGTTGGCACCCGCGAGTAACGGCGAATGATCGGCTCTTCCATGACTTGACTGACTTT
The DNA here is from genome assembly GCA_038223495.1 of Burkholderiales bacterium. Taxonomy (GTDB): domain Bacteria; phylum Pseudomonadota; class Gammaproteobacteria; order Burkholderiales; family Casimicrobiaceae; genus Casimicrobium. Next base: position 1,009 of record JBBRGY010000349.1, read on the forward strand.
TGCCACCTGCGACAGTGGCACCGTGCGCCCGGTTGCCGTTGGAATCTGCAAATCTTCGACTTGTGAAACGGCGATGCGCTCAGCGGCCGGGCCACGCAGCACCACATCAATCAAACGATCACGTTCACGGAATGCGCCTATCGTCGCCCCCGAAACCGCGCCCCCCAACGAGCGCGCGACCGTCAGCGATGTAACGCCCAGCGCACGAGCACGATCCTGATCAACTTCAACCTGCAACGCCGGTGTGCGATCACCCCAATCGGTATTCACCTCGATGGTGTTGGGACTCTTACGCAGAACAGCAGCCACCTCATCGCCAATCTGTTTTAACTTCGCGATATCCGGCCCACTCACGCGGAAAATGATCGGATAAGCAACCGGTGGGCCGAGTGGTGTTTTCAGCGCACGGCCGCGCACGCCGGGGAAGTTGCTGTCAAGCGCTGCCTGCAGCTTTGTGCTGAGACGATCACGCGCTTCGACGCTATCAGTCAAAATCAACGTGTGCGAAAAATTCGGGCGGAACAATTCCTGATTCAGTGACAGGAAGTAGCGAGGCAACGACATGCCAACGCTTGTAACAAACGTCTGAACGTCCTTGTCCGCCTTCAGAATCGTTTCCAGCTTTTCTACCTGCGCTTCGGTCGCCTTAAAGCTTGAGCCTTCGGGCAACCACATCTCAACCATCACCTCGGTACGATCACTGGTCGGGAAGAATTGCTTTTCGGTCAAACCCATGCCGATGACACCAAGCACAAGACCCGCCATGGTGATGGCGATGGTGATCCAGCGGTGGCTGATACACCAGTCAATGGTTGAGCGCAAACGCGTGTAGAACGGCGTGTCGAAATGCTCATGCGCCTCGCCGTCGGCCGTTGCATTTTTTGGCTTTTTCAGAATCCAGTAGCCGAATAGCGGTGTCGCGATGATCGCCGCAAACCACGACAGTACGAGCGCAATCGTCGTCACGCTGAACATGTCAAATGTGTATTCACCCGTCGATGATTTGGCCGTTGCAATCGGCAGGAAACCCGCAGCTGTGACCAACGTGCCAGAAAGCATCGGCCACGCCGTGCTCGCGTACGCAAAAGTCGCCGAGGCGAATTTATCGAAACCCTCTTCCAGTTTTCGAACCATCATCTCGACGACGATCATCGCGTCGTCAACCAGCAGTCCCAACGCGATGATGAGCGCGCCAGTCGAAATGCGGTGCAAATCAATCTTGAAAATTTGCATCGTCAAAAACGTCGCCAGCAACACGAACGGAATAGTCAAAGCCACCACAGCGCCAGCACGCCAACCAAGCGAAATGAAGCTCACGGCCAACACAATGGCGACGGCCTCCAGCAGCGAGCGCATGAACGTTCCAACCGCCTCTTTCACAACTTTCGGCTGATTGCTCACCTGATGAAATTCGATACCGACCGGCAAGTCGTTTTTGATGCGCACCATCTCAGCCGTTAACCGCTGACCAAGCTGCAATACGTCGCCATCACTCTTCATCGAAACTGAAAGCGCAATGCCAGGCTTGCCACCAAAACGAATCGTTTGCACCGGCGGATCGGCATAGCCGCGATAGACATTGGCAATGTCACCGAGGCGAATGGTGCGACCATTCACCGCGAGCTGAAGCTCGCGCACGGATTTCACCGAATCAAAATTTCCACTGACACGTAGCGCAATTGCGTTGTCTTTAGTTTGAATGACGCCTGCAGGTGCGATGGCGTTTTGGGCCTGCAGCTGTGTGGCGATTGAGCTGGCATCGATGCCAAGTGCACCGATTTTTGCATTACTGATTTCGACGTAAATTTTGTCGTCAACGACACCGACAAGTTCAATTTTTGAAACATCGGGAATTCGCAGTAACTCCTGACGTACGTCTTCGACTTTGTCGCGCAATTCGGACAGCGAAAAGCCATCGCCCGTGAACGCGTAGATGGAACCAAATACGTCGCCGAATTCGTCGTTGAAGAACGGCCCTTGCGCTTCTGCGGGCAGGGTGTATCGGATGTCACCGACTTTCTTGCGTACCTGATACCAAAGCGCCTGAATGTCCTTGCGCGGTGCGGTGTCGATCAGCTCAAGAATGATCAGCGATTCACCGGGTTTCGAGTAGCTTTGCGTGCGCTTGAAATAAGGCATCTCCTGAAGTTTTTTCTCCAGACGATCCGTGACTTGCGAGTCCACCTGCGATGTCGTTGCACCGGGCCACAACGTTCGGATCGTAATGGCGCGGAAGGTGAAGTCGGGGTCTTCGCGCTGCCCCAGTTTGAAGTACGCCGAAAAACCTGCAATCGCAATTGCGAGGATGAAAAAAAGCGTGAGTTGCTGATGCTTGATCGCGGCAGCGGAGACGTTCAGCTTACCGCCACTCACGTCTTTGTTACCCGAGCCGATCATGGCTTGCTGCCTTCATTGGCAACAACAGGCGTAGCGTTCGCGGCAGGAACTGCGACAGCACTTGACGCAGATGCGGACTCAATCAGACGCACCTTCTGCCCAGCCAGCAACAAGTTAGCACCCGCCGTCACCACGAGATCGCCCGCCTTCAATCCGGAGACGATTGCGACACCTTCGTTGGTGCTGGTGCCAAGCTTTACTTCCACCGGTTTCACCGTTTCGCTTGCACTATCCACTAGCCAGACGCGCGTCGCGTTGTCGCGTGTATAGAGCGCGGTGTTCGGGACGATGATCGTCTGAGCGACTGCCAGATCAAGGCGGACGGTGGCGCTCATGCCAAGTTTCAAAGCGTCATCAGCATTAACAATGGAGAGCTTAGCCATGTACGTGCGGCTCGCAGCATCGGCCGCCGGCGACAATTCGCGCAGTTTGGCACCGTAGATTTTTCCGGGAATGGCATCGAATTGCGCTGCAAACCCCTTCGCCATTTTCATCAAACCAACTTCACGCTCGGGTACGTTAACGATAATCTCTTTTTCGCCAAGCTGCGCCACGCGCACCACGCTTTGGCCCGCAGCCACTACGCTGCCAGCTTCGGCATCGATAGCAACCACCACGCCCGCTTTGTCAGCGCGCAACGTC
>JBBRGY010000350.1:0-4046 GCA_038223495.1 Burkholderiales bacterium
TTGAAAGTTTGGTCGCTAACAAGGAAAAAGATCAACGCCATGCGAGCCACCGCTCAGCACAGACACACGCGCGAACGTTTTTACGCGAACTCTACGCCTTAAACCATTGAATAGAAACAACTATTCGTGGGGAAACCTCAGAGCCTGGCCCCTTCTCTGTGGACTCATCAGCTGCGGCAAGCCGACGATGCCCTCATATCCAGCAACCGCAGTTTCAACGGATTCTACGTTCTCGGTCAGGTACAACATCGAAATGATCGAAGTGGCCGGAAATTAGGCGTGCGTGCATTGACACCCAGCCTGGAGGAGAACTTTTCCAAGCGGCATGTCGCACGGCTCCAGGTGCGCTCTCCACCAGGCAAATTTTGCCTCGGGCAAGGACGCCAGAAGTTGATTTTCGCGCGGATCGGATGCTGCGAACAGAGGAGAGTTGCGAGACGGCGACACCAGCGGGCGCACGCATTCGGATTCGCATTGATCAGGCCGCAGAAATGCCCCGATCTGTGCGACCACCTTAGCAGTCGCTGGAAGCGATCGACATGAATCTGGCGCTACATTCCAGCCCATGCTCGGCATGCTGAGTGACGTAGCCATCAGTAGTGACTCACGGTGAGGCTCAGGAAAATATTAACGAAGCCGAATAACTCCGTGCTGCGTTGGCGGTAGGCGCAACTCACAACTTTTCTCCTGCGACCCCATGCGGCGAGATCAGCGAGGGCCTGCGCCATCGCGATCAGCTTCAGGGCATTGGTCCCGACTTGTATGCAAGTTAATCGTTAGATCACGAGTGCGGTATCAGCGGCGAACAGTGAGCGATTTCGGACTACTCTTACGCGATCACCGTAACGAATTTGAAGTACGCCTGCAACCCTTGGCGCGGACGAGTACGATAGGGGCCACGTAGTTCAGAAACGTGAGCCAGCCTGGTGCTAGATCCGCTTACCGCATTCGCCGTAATATCCATTTATTCGCTGCTTAGCGGCGTCGTACTTGGTTTCATGCACGCTGCGCTGCCGCATGATTTGCAACCCAGCGCTGCCGATTGGCGGATGGGCACTTTGCTGATCGCTGGCGGACTTGTCCTATTTGTGGCCCAGTCGGCGGGGAACGCTACTTGGGTCATCCCCTTTTCGAACGGGTGCATCCTAGTCGCGCTTGCTCTTTACTGGCGATCCATTCGCCGCTACTTTGCGGCCCAAGATACTTACTGGATCTTCGCGCCACCGATTGTCGGTATCTTGTCGGTAACTTTTTTTGCATTTGTCATCCCAAGTCTCGCGTGGCGCGTTGGTGTGACGACATTCTGCTCCGTAGCGCTGCTGACGGGAAGCGCCTTGACGCTGATAAGCAACCGCAGTCGGGATAACTCAATCAGCAGCAGGGTGTTGAGCTGGATTTTTATCACGCTCGCTTTTTTGCTGGTTGTGCGCGGGCTGTATTACCTGACCAAGTCGACGGTCATCACATCGATTAGTGCGCCGATCAATCTGATGAACATCTTGACACCGCTAATGATCGCGGTGCTGCCGATCATGGGCACCACCGTCTTCGTTTTACTGTGTTTTGAGCGCATCCGCCGGGTGCTGCATCGCACCGCGACAACAGACGCTCTAACAAGTTTGCCCAACCGGCGCACCGTTGGTGAACACGGCACGCTTCGCTTTGAAAGGGCGAAGTCGCTCAGCATCGGGTTTTCAATCGCCGTGATTGATATCGATCATTTCAAGCGGATCAACGACAAGTACGGTCATGACGTGGGCGATGAGGTGCTTCGCGTCGTGGCAACTACACTTGCCGCGCACTGCCGTGGGGCCGATCTGGTGGGTCGGCAGGGCGGTGAGGAGTTCGTCGCTTTCTTCGAGGACGCAGATCGCGCCGATGCGCTCACCGCCGCCGAGCGCTTGCGGACTGCCGTAGAAATGGCCGGCCATCAGTCCGGTTCCGTGACGTTAAAAGTGACAGTCTCTATCGGTGTCGCAACGTTTGCCGCAACGGATCGCAACTATGAGGCCGTATTGCAGCGGGCTGATCGCGCCCTTTATGCGGCGAAAGCGGCCGGGCGGAACTGCTCCCGATACGAAGCGTCGAACATGAACGCCTAGCCCCAGTGCCGGTCACTTAAGCGCCGCACGGCACGTCACCAGCGCATCATCGTGTTTTGTAGCGAGCCACTATGCCTTCGCGAACTCCGCACGATGCTTGATCCAGCGATCTACAAAAGCAGCTTTGTTGAACGACGAGTCGCGTTCAAGTTTCGTCGCCGCATCGCGCGCCGCTTCGACCAGATCAATGTCTTCTTCAATGTTCGCGTAGCGCAGCGACGGCAATCCCGACTGCCTCGGTCCGAGCAATTCACCGGGGCCGCGAATGCGTAAATCTTCGCGGGCGATGATGAAGCCGTCGGTGTTTTCGTAGATGACTTTTAGACGCTGCTTGGCGGTTTCTGAGAGCTTGCCTGCGAAGATCAGGACGCAGGTTGACGCGACGCTGCCACGACCCACGCGACCTCTGAGCTGATGCAGTTGCGCCAGGCCAAAACGCTCCGCGTGCTCAATCACCATCCAGCTCGCGTTGGGTACATCGACGCCGACTTCAATCACCGTAGTTGCGACGAGTACCTGAATTCGGTTCGCCGTGAACTCTTTCATGATGGCAGCCTTCTCGTCAGCCTTCATGCGACCGTGCAGCAATTCCACTTTCACGTGCGGCATCAGCGCGACGAGGTCCGCGTGCAGCGCAGTAGCGTCTTGTAGCTGAATATCTTGCTCGGCGAGTTTTTCGCTTTCCTCGATCAGTGGACACACCCAGTAGGCCTGCGCTCCCTGTTGCGCCGCCTCATAAATGCGCCGTACGATTTCGCCGCGTCGTGCTTCGCTGACGAGCTTGGTCGCGATGGGTTGTCGCCCGCCGGGCAGCTCATCGATGACTGATACGTCGAGGTCTGCGTAGTAGCTCATCGCGAGCGAACGCGGAATCGGTGTCGCGCTCATCATCAAAGTATGTGGCGCAGGCTGCCGTTCAGTATCCTGCTGCCCGCGCTGCCGCAGCTGCAAGCGTTGTTCAACGCCAAATCGATGTTGTTCATCGACCACGACCAAGCCCAATCGCGCGAACGAAACCTTTTTCTGAAATAGCGCGTGCGTGCCGATCACAATATTCGCTTCACCACGTTTGCATGCCGCATGCGCCGCACGCATTTCAGCCGCTGGGAGCGATCCTGTGAGCCACGTCAACTTGATGGGCAGCTCGGCCAACCAGTGCGAGAGTTTGTTGAAGTGCTGCTCGGCCAGCAGCTCGGTCGGCGCCATAAATGCCACCTGCCAACCGGCCTCCACTGCAACCAGCGCGGCAAGCGCGGCGACCACTGTTTTGCCACTGCCGACGTCGCCCTGCAGAAGACGCGTCATGGGAGCGCCTTGCTGCATGTCATGCAGCGCCTCAGACAGTGCACGCTCCTGCGGAATCGTGAGTTTGAACGGCAAGCGTTGCCGCAAGAGCGTGGTGATCAAGCCTGTGGAATGCAGCATGGGCGCCGCTTCCTCGGAGCGCAGCGACTTTGCGTCGCGCAAAGCAAGCTGTTGCGCAAGCAACTCGTCGAATTTGATACGCCGCCAGGCCGGATGCGTTCGCGTTTCGAGCGCAATTACCGGCTCCACATTCGACGGCGCGTGCAATACGTCAAGCGCCGCGCGCCACGGTGGCAGACCGAGTGCTTCGGTCAGGGCGCGCGGCAACATGTCGGTTTGCCAGTCCGCAACTTTGCGAGCTTTCGCTACCAGCGTCCGAATTGCCGCCTGCGGCACGCCTGCGGAGCTGGGATAGACGGGCGTCAGGCGGGGCGCGGAGCCGGACGGATTGCTCGCATCGGCAGCTGGCGCTTCTGACTCAGCTTTTTTGAATACCGGATGCACCATCTCCAGCCCATATCGGCCATCGCGAACTTCGCCGAACACGCGAATTGTCGCGCCGACCTTCAGCGCCTGCGTGATGCTCGGATAGAAATTAAAGTAGCGTAGCGTGAGGCGCGGTGCGAAGTTGTTACCGCC
>JBBRGY010000351.1:0-4013 GCA_038223495.1 Burkholderiales bacterium
AAGGATGGTCAACTCGCGCTCGTCATCAACACGGTGGAAGAAAAGCGAGGCGCTGTTGCAGACAGCTCCTACATCCGCCGTGCAGCGCTGGCAGCCCGCCTGCCGATCTACACCACCATTGCCGGCGCAAAAGCCGCTGCGATGGGTATTCAAGATGGCCCCGAGTTAACCCCATACTCGTTGCAGTCACTTTTGAAAGAAGTTGTAGTACAGTAGAACCGTTAACGCTGTTACGAAATTCGGCCCGCCGAGAGCGAAATCGGCGGGCTTTGTTTTTTATGATTGGGAAGTGAGTTGTGACGACTGAGGAGTCTCTCGTCACTGTTCACTCATCAAGGCCCTCTCGTCACTTTCCCGGATACATCATGAGCACAATCCCAATAACCAAAGTCGGCGCAGAACAGCTCAAGGCTGAGTTGCACCGCTTGAAGACCGTAGACCGTATCGAGATCTCGCGCGCCATCGGCGAGGCGCGCCTGCAAGGCGATATCAGCGAAAACGCCGAATACGAAGCCGCGAAAGAGAAGCAGTCCTTCATCGAAGGCCGCATTCAGGAAATCGAAGGCAAACTAGGCAACGCGCAAGTCATCGACCCGAAGACAATCAACTCCGAAGGCAAAGTCGTGTTCGGTGCGACTGTCGAATACGAAGACTGCGACACCGAGAAGAAATCAACGTATCAAATCGTCGGTGAAGACGAAGCCGATTTCAAAATCGGCAAAATTTCGATTGGTTCGCCGTTGGCACGCGCCTTTATTGGCAAGGCCGCCGGCGACGTGGTTGAGGTTCAGGCACCAGGCGGTTCCCGCGATGTTGAGATCGTTAGCGTTCGCTACGTCTGATCGCCGGTTGGCGTGAAGCGCAGCTTGATTGCGCTTCACAAAGCCTTTAAACCGCCAACAATTCCACATCAAACATGAGCGTCGCGTTCGGCGGAATTACCCCGCCCGCGCCGCGCGCGCCGTAGCCCAATTCGGACGGAATCACGAGCGTACGTGCGCCGCCGATCTTCATGCCCTGCACGCCTTCGTCCCAGCCTTTGATGACGTGACCCGCGCCGAGCGGAAAGGAAAACGGGTCGCCACGATCCTTGCTGGAGTCAAATTTCGCGCCTTTCACGCCATCGTTGTAGAGCCAGCCGGTGTAGTGCACACTAACGTGTGCGCCAGCGGTGGCTTCGGCACCGGTGCCGATGGTGGTGTCGTCGTACTGGAGTCCTGAGGCGGTGGTTTGCATGGTGATTGTGTTGTGTTGAGAGATTTACTAAGACAAGAATCGTAGCAGCGTTGGCTATACAAGTGGACCGCCGCGTGAAAACCAAAGTTCATATTGCTGCGTACACTGCGGTTGCCTTCGTGCTTCTACGTTCAATATTTCCAAAAAATGCGGGTGCGTTCATGAAAAAGTTTTCCCTCAAGACCGTCGCGGGCAGTGTGCTCACAGCGGCGTCGCTGGCGGCTCTGCCAACGTTTGCGCAGAGTGAGGCGCCCGCTCCGGCACCGGATTCCCCCGAAGCGAGATTCGGCGTGTCTTCTGGACCCGGCGTGAGTGGTCGCTTGCTGGCAACGGGCGGTGTTTCGACCATTGAGGGTTCGGGCGGCGGTGGGCTTGGCACGTGGGCGCTGATTACGGGCTACGGCACCGACAAGCAAATCGGAGCGAACGCTCATTACACTATCGCTAAGACCAAAGATTACGGCTTGCAAACCGGCGGCGTCGCCGTTGGCTTGTACGACCGCGTGGAGTTGTCGTACGCGAATCAACAGTTCGACACCAAGGACGTGCTGGTCGCCATCAGCCCGACGCTGCGTGGTTACAAGTTGAAGCAGGATGTTTTTGGCGTCAAAGTCAAAGTGCTGGGCGACGCGATTTACGATCAGGATACGTGGATGCCGCAGGTGTCGGTCGGGCTGCAATACAAGGACAATAAGGATGGCACGGTCATTCCTTACCTGAACGGCGCACTGGCGGCGTTGAACCCAAACATCCGTAACAGCGGCACCGACTTCTATATCGCCGCCAGCAAACTCTATCTCGACAAGAGCATTCTGGTGAACGCAACGGTGCGCTTCACCAAGGCCAATCAGTATGGATTGCTTGGCTTCGGTGGGCCCGACGGACATCAGTATCGCCCTGAGTTCGAAGGCTCGATTGGGTACCTGTTCCGTCGCGATTTCGTCGTTGGCGTCGAGGTGCGCACCAAGCGTGGCAATCTCGCGAATCCGGCGTTGAACCTGAGTGAGCAGGCCGCGTTTGATGTGTTTGCTGCCTATTTCCCGACGAAAAATGTGTCGATCACGGCAGCGTACGTCGATCTCGGTCAGATCGTGGGCGCGCTCACCGCAAACAAGCGGCAGAGCGGTGCGTATTTGTCGTTACAGGTAGGCTTTTAGCGACGTTTCACCATGCGCTGGGCACCATCCTGAACGCCTTCTGCGGGTTCAACTTTTCACCGAGACCAAGTGAAATGAGGGGCTACGCGCGCAATCCACGTATAGTCGACTTTCGCCAATTTGGTGGTTAGCCCTTGTACGGTGGCGCTCAGGGCGAAATGCCAATGCGCTCGAATTCTCGGGATGTCCTTCCCAAGCTCGACGTTTTCGGCCTGAGCTAGAAGCGATAGCCCATACGTTGCCCAATCGGTCTCATTGCAAATTATCTTGCCGTATGTGGGCTTGCGCACATACGCGGTAACGCGCGTGCTCGACACTTCACCGTGATGTTTGTGCCAGATTGTCAAAGTGTTGTTTTCGTCTCGTCTGCAAAGCACTGCGAGCGAGGCCTTGGTGATCACGTCCTGCATTGACATATGTCAATACGGGCGCTTCGGAATGGCCATATCACTTAGCCCATGCACGAAAGGCACAGCGTTATGAACACACGAATCTCAGAATCTAGTCAACAAGTTTCAAAGCTGATTTGCCTGCTGGCGATGGCGCTCGGTACGCTGACGGCAACGTTGTCCTCGACAGTTTCGGCGTTGCCGCTGTTCGCGCGGCAAACCGGACAGAATTGTGTGGCCTGTCATGCGGGCGGGCAATTCCCTGAGTTGACGCCCTACGGTCGAATGTTCAAGCTGACGGGCTACACCGTGGGGCAACGGACCGCGCCGATCTCGGCGATGGGCGTGATCAGCAGCTCGAGCGTTGCCAATACCTCGAAAAGCGATGACCCTGGTGCCGATTTCCAGAAGAACAATCGGGCCATTTTCGCGACTGGAAGCCTGTTTCTCGGTGGCAAGATTACCGACAACATCGGTGCGTTCGTACAGATTACGCATGACCCGTATGCGGCGCAGTCGGAGGATGGTCGCTTCCACGGCCACACCAACGCCGACAACATCGACCTGCGTTACGCCGACCGATTCATCGATGACAAACGCGACCTCGTGGTGGGTGTTTCGGTCAACAACAATCCATCGCTAGCGGATCCGTGGAGCACCGCTCCGGCGTGGATGCAATATGTGCCCGTTCCCAGCCCGACCAGCAGCCGCTTTATTGACGGCAACGCGCCGTATCCCGGCTTTGCCGCAGGTGGCAATATTGCGGGTGTCACGGCGTATGCCTACTGGAACAAGATGATCTACGCCGAGCTCGGCGGCTACGGCACGTCCCGGGGTGCTTTGTCATTCATGAGCGCTGGCCTCAGTAACGCCGATACGACCAAGCTTCGCGGCATCAATCCGTACTGGCGGCTGGCCTTCACGCGCGAATGGGGGCCGCACAACATCATGCTCGGCACCGCTGGCATGATGGCTCGCATCTATGACGATCCGCTAGATACGTCCGATGCCTCGACCACGCACCGTACCCGAGACTTAAGCGTTGATGCGCAGTATCAGTATTTGCTCGATCCGCATTCCGTCACGGGTCAATTTGTGTTTTCACACGGTAATCATCGATATCCGGGATCTCTGGCCGATGTGCCCAGCGCGTTTGTCGACGCGACGGGCAACGCTCTGGCCAACTCGAATGGCCGTGACACAACCAACCTCGTTCGCGCCAAATTGACTT
>JBBRGY010000352.1:0-3973 GCA_038223495.1 Burkholderiales bacterium
CGTTACGATCAAGCACACGAAAGTCATAGTACAGTTCGCTCGCACGCAGGGGCGTAAGCCGATCCAGCTCAAAACCTAGAACCAGTTGCAAACGATCCGCCACGGCCAAAGGCAATTCGACAACGCGACGAAATCCGTTGGCGTCGCCAGCAACCAATGCAACAGAGCCGCCTCGCTGCGCGAGCGCAGAGCGGGTGAACGTTTGTGATTCCAGCGCTGACGCACCGCGATCCCAGACCTGATCAGTGGCCGGCGCCCACATGGCAGGGCGCCGCGCCTGAATGGTTTTGGCGCGCCAACCTGCAGGAATACATTCCCACAACTGCTGCTTCCACCAACCCAGAAATTGGCTCCACTGCTGGCCTGCGACAGACTGGGTTGCGTTCAAATCAGCCATTGGCGACACCTGTTACCGCTGGAGACGGATTCAAGCTCGCTGGCGCGTCGGTCGAGAAACCGCGCTGCCATAAAAAATATTGTGGTCGACCACGTGGCACCCCACCCAATCGCAGGCTTGCCTCACGCGACGCCCGCACGCCAGAAGCCACAACGACATCTGCGCGCACGCGAACGGCGTTGGTTCCAGAGGCGAAGTAGGGGCTGCTGAAAGGCAGTGGCGGCACCGGTTGACCATCGTGCAACGCCTGATCGCGTTGCTCCACCCACGACTGCGCCTGAGTGACATCAATGCCGGGCACAAGACTCAACACGGCAAGCGTCGCCGTTTGCGGATCAATGCCCGGAGATCGCGATTGCACGGTCAACAGGGGCGCTACGGCGTTATAAATTTTCGGGCTGATGCCGATCACGTTTTGAAGTTCCTCGATCGCGATGAAAAAATCGTTGCTTGGCAAAACCTTCTTGCCAGCCGCACGATAGTCGTCGGCTTCTGCGCCGTTGGGCCGTTTGAGACTATCGGCGTCTGTCCAGTCTTTGATGCACGCCACGATGGCATCGGCTTCTTCTTCTGTTGTCCCTACCGACGTGAACACTCGTTTGAGCAGGGGCTCGGATGCAAAGTTCAAATCGATTTTAGCAGTCTCACTTTTGGCTGAAACAGCAATTTCTGCGCCATTCTCGTTCCATTGATGCACAACGCCATCAATTTTCCACTGCGCCAGAGCAATTTGAGCGTCGGCTGAGCGTGGGCGCGACAGTTCAAACACCATTCGATTGACCGCGCCGTCGGCGGCGGCTTGCGCATTGGCGGAAGCAAGTGCATTGCTGGTGACCTGCGTGCTGACCCGCTGGGCATCAGAAAACGACAGGGCGATCACAGTGAGAAATATCACTAGACCCAGCACCATGATGATCGCGATGCCCCTTTGCTGCTGTCTACGAGGGCGGCGGTGAAGCACGTTAATCATCGATTCACGACGGTCTGAATGATGCAACGTTGACGTTGATAATCAAAGTTGCAGCCCAGCGCTTGTGAGAGCTTGACGGGAATGAAGAGATCGGGCCAGTGCTTGTCACCGGTTTCGGTCACGCGAATGGCAATGATCGCTGGCATGCGGGCGTTCTCATCCCACGAATCGACCCAGGTACCGGCGTCAGGGTTGTTGAGCGAATCATCACCGGGATCGAAGTAGGAAATCGACAAGGCATCGATGTTGTCAGCGAGCACGATGGGCTCGGCAGCGCTCAAATCGGGAACCGCTTTTTCGTCGGGATCGGAGGCTTGACGACGCAGTACAAGTTGGCTTTTTTGTTGCGATTTTGCGACCGCTAACTGCCACCACATGACACCGCCCTCAGCAATCTGCGACGTCACCGGCGCGAAATACGTGAGGGTCGATGATTTGCCATTGAATTTAAGCGGCTGCGAGACCTCTCGCCGCCAGCGCATCGGCAGCACACCAGAAATATGTTCGCGCAAAAACGCCTGCGTCCGGGCGTACTGTTCGGTGCGCTCAACGGCATCATTGGCTGCGCTGGTGCTGCGCTCCGCGCCGCGAACCGTACCCATCAAAATCGTGGTCAAGACCGCGAGCAGCGTAATCGCTGCGATCAGTTCGATCAGCGTGAAGCCCTGTTGTTGGCGAGAGCGGTTCATGGTAGCTGGCGCGGCACGGCGAGCAGCGTAGTGATCTCAACATTACGTTGCTTCGTACCGGGTAAATCACCGGGATTACTGACTGCGACGCGAGCCACGAGACGCTTTAAGTCGAGCGGCGGTTTGATCAGCGCATCGCCCTCTTCGACCGGTTCAGCGGCCACAGATAACGACCACTGCAGGCGGCCATCGTTCGAGACGCCGGACTCGCTGCCGTCCACTAACGGTTTTTCAATGCCAGCCCCGGCGAGCAAGCCTTGCGCTAACGTCATCGCTCGCATGTAGTCGCTTGACGCGGATGCGGAGCGAACGCCTGTGGCAAACACCTGCGATAGCGCAGAGAGACACAGCGCGGCAATCACCACAGCGACGATCACCTCAAGCAGGGTGAAACCACTTTCACGGGTTTGTTGAAGGCGTGACATCACGCCTCTTCAATCGCGATGCGACCGGTCAGCCAACCGATATCGATACGAAATTCGCGCTCTTTGTACTTGACCGTCACGCGCCCGCCCGTCGACCCACCATCCGGATAGAAGCGCACCGAAGCGTGCTTATCGTCGATAGTTTCGGCGGCGGTAGTGACGAGTTCAAGTGCCACACCTTCGGGCCACTGGCCGCGCCGTTTGCCGCCGGGCAATTGATAAGTACGGTCCGCGAGATTGAACTCGACGCCAATGTCTTTGCGGTTAGCGATGGCCTCGCTGCGGGCGAAACGCAGTTCTTGAGCAATTGCTCGCGCTAGCGCGCGGTGCTGCGCGGAGGTGACACCGGAAGAAAACATCGGTGGTGCCACCGCCGCGAGCACGCCGATGATCACGATGACTACCAGCAACTCCAGCATGGTGAAGCCCGCCGTTCGCGCGCTGCGCAAATAACGCCCCAGCCTCCGCACACGCGTCGGGGCGGAGTTCAGGGTCAGCATGGCGGTTGGGGCAGGTCGGGCGCGAGCGGATTAGCTCTTGGTGATGTCGGCGTTTTCGCCTTCGCCACCTTCTTTGCCGTCCGCCCCAAGCGATTTGATCTCAAAGGGCGTGTTATTTGGGCCCGGCGACGAGTATTTGTAATCGTTACCCCACGGGTCTTTAATGTTGTCCTTGCGCAGGTACGGGCCGCTCCAGTTGGGCAGACTGCCTGGGTTTTTGATCAAACCGTCAAGCCCCTCCTGGGCACTGGGATAACGGCCAATCTCAAGCTTGAACAGGTCAAGCGACTGCATCATTTGTCCCATTTCGATCTTCGTCGCGTTGGCCTTCGCCTTCTCGGACTGGCCCATGAAGCGGCTGCCGATGGTGGCCATCAGCACGCCAATGATGACGATGACGGCGAGCAATTCCATCAACGTGAAGCCACGTTGCGCGCGTTGGATTCGCGGGGTGATAAATTTTGTTTTCATAGTTGTCATTTCATTTCGCAGTCACTACCACCTGAGTTTTGGAGTCTTTGGTAGTGTCGTCAAGGTAATAGCTTTTTCATCAATGCGTTATTTTATAGGGGCCAGTGCTAAATTTAATCAATTGTCGACTTACGACGAAATCGATATCTAGCCCCCATGCAAACGTCATTTCATAAAAAAGCTATTCGTTAATATTCGGCATCCTTCATACGACCGCCGCCTACACATTAAATTCCGTGAGCCCCAGCAAAGCACTCATCAGGGCAAAAATAATGCCGCCGACGACCACCGCAAGCGTCAGAATCAACACGGGTTCCAACAGGCCCAACGCCCGTTTGAGCGTGGTGTTGACCTCCACGTCGTAAACCTCGGCGACCTTGAGCAACATCGAATCCAGTTTGCCGGTTTCTTCGCCCACCGCGACCATGTGAACTGCCAGTTTTGGGTACAGCCCGGTTTCCATCAACGGTCGAGCGAAGCCTTGGCCGGCCTTCAGGCGCACCAGCACGCCTTCGAGCGAA
>JBBRGY010000353.1:0-3962 GCA_038223495.1 Burkholderiales bacterium
GATCAACAACATGAATACGGCTACGTGCGGTGAGCGCCTTTTCGCTATAGGTCACGATTTGATCGCCGCTCTTGATCCCATCGCGCACCTGCACATAACCGTTGAGATCGGCCGCGCCGAGCGTGACCGGGGAGAACCGCAGATCGCCCGCAACGATTTGCCACACTCCCACTTTGTCGCCAGCGCGACGCAAAGCCGCGTTCGGGATTAGCGGAGCAGCGGGGAGGGCGGGAAGATCGACTGTCACTTCGGCTAATTCGCCCAGCGGCGGCAGCGGCTGAGGAATGGCATCGAAAAGAACTTTCGCCAGCGTTTCTTCGGTGACAGCATCAGCCTTGGGCTCTACGCGCAACACGCGGCCTTTAAGCGTCAGTCCGCTGCGCGAACGCAACGCGATGCGGCTCGGCAATCCGCCCACCAGTCCTGCGGCGCTAATCTGATCGAAGCGGACATTGATCCACAAACTCTTCGGGTCAATCAGTTCCACCACCGTCTGACCCGCCACGATAGTTGTGCCGGGATCGGCTTCGCGCGCGGCGACAATTCCGTCAACTGGCGCGACGAGCCGCAGATTGCTCCGCTGCGAAACAACGGCCTCGCGGTCGGAGCGGGTGCGTGCTATTTCTTCCCGGGCAGCGGATAGCGCGGCGTCGGCAATTTGCAGCTCTTGCCGCTTGGTGGTGACGATCTCTTCACTGGTTGAGCGTGCCGCGAGCAGCTGCTCATAGCGACGTGCCTGCGTTTGGGCGTAGGTTTGGCGTGCCTCGGCCTCGCGCACCACAGCTTCCGCCCGCTTAAATGCCGCGCCTTGCGAGCGCACACGATCATCAAGATCGACTGGCTCCATTTCACCGAGCACCTGCCCGACCTTGACCAGATCGCCCACATGAACCTCCAGCCGTTTGATCCGCCCGGCGAACGTCGGTCCGATCTTGTAGGTGTAGCGGGCTTCAACCGTGCCGATACCAAACAGCGCTGGCGTCACCTCCCGAGATTCCACGGTCGCCACCGTCACTGCCACGGGAGCAAGCGGGCCGGAGCGCAGGCCAACGTAGATGAAGAGGGCCAGCAACGGTATGATGACGGCCAGCAGCGCGATGGTGCGGCCTTGTAGCGGCAAACGTTTCATAGTTCGCTCCCGATGCCGCGCCGATAAATTGCAAACACGCGTGGTGCGTCAAGGCGAATACGCGTTATGTCGCCCGCTAGCAGTGACTGCATGACGAGACCTTGGACTGTTCCGATGAACAAGGTGGCCGCCGCCTCGTTGTCTAGCGACGCAGACAACTCGCCGCACGTCTTTCCTTGTTCAATGAGCCGATTCAGGCGCTCGCCGTAACGCTGAATCAGCGTTTGCACCATGCGTTTGGCTGGCGTCGTCTCGGCGCGCTGAAGTTCGCCAAACATCATTCTGGGAACGCCGGGGTGCTCCGACACGAACCCGACGTGACTCATAAACATGGCCTCCAAAGCCGCAACGGGCGACTCGATGCCCTTTGCAGCAATGTCGATCCTCGCCAGCAGGCGCTCGGCGACCCATTCCATGACGGCCTGCCAAATGGCCTCCTTGCTCTGAAAGTGCCGAAACAGCGCGCCTTGCGTCAAGTTCATGTGTTTGGCGATGGCGGCTGTGGTGATTTCGCTCGGATTTTGCAAACCGGCGAGCTCTACGACTGATTCCACCGTAACAGCGCGGCGTTCGTCTGCCGGAAGATTTTTTGCGCGTGAACTCACGTTGGCATCTCACATAAGATAGTAATTGATTACTATCTTATCATTGGATTTGAAATAGTTGCAACTCTGCGAGTGCGTGGACGTTCCTTGTTGTGCAAACCATATTTCTTTCATCAGACGCAGAAAATCACCGTACAGGGGCTATAACATTCTTATGGACTCCCCATTCCACGGCGCCTAAGTGCTCAATTAGTGAAAAGTCGATATGAGCGCTTTTGCCCACTCATCCCCTGAAGAGGCTTGCTTTCATAACAAAGCTGTTGACGAAAAAATACTCCATGCCATCGCACAAATTTCCACCAATTTGCTTTGCTAAATCATGCTCTTGGCATACACTCTTCGAGCGGTTTTGTAGAACTTAAATGAGTCTGCGTCGGCCTGAATCTCACGTCCCGCTTTGTGGGGCAGGTCAGCGGCGCAAGGAGACGTAGACATGGCAACGATGGAGAAAACGATGGCGAAGCTCGACGCGACACAGTTTGTTTCGACGCGACCTCCAACACGTGCAACCGACAACGTCGGCACGTCTTCCGTTGCGCGAAGATTGATTTCGTTGTCGACGCTAGCGGGGTTGGTCACCATTGCGACGGTCGCCTCGTTTGCTTCGGCCGCGACGATTGATTTCAGACTCGGCCCAGACCTTAAAGGCCGTGAACAGCGCGTTGCCAATGAGATGGCGTCTACTCTCGGCTTGCCTGCGCCAACGCGCGCTTCCAACGGGAGCTACAGCGTTACTGTCGATGGCGAAACGCAAGCGAAATCAGCGGCGATTGCGATGCGTGAACGCGGCAGTGTGCTGTGGGCGCAAGTGGCGACGACTGACACGCCGTTAACGAGCAGGGCCCCTGAAACTGAGTATCACGGTCGCATGTTGGCATTGACGTTGAAGAATCCGGCAATCGCTGCTTCGACGATAGAGCGGCTGGCGGCAAAAACCGGTCAGGCCTTGAAGCTAAAACGAGTCACGTCAGGCAATCGCGCAATGGTCGTGCTGCCCGCCGAAACGACCCCGGCATCGCTGGCGGCGGTTGCCGTCGCGGCGGCAGCAGATTCGGCTGTGGCCAATGCTGAGCGCGTTCGCGTTTTCCGTCATCAATGGATTCCGAACGACACGATGTACGCCCAGCAGTGGGCGCTTGGTTCTGGCGTCGGCGGAATCCGCGCCGAGAGCGCATGGGACGTGACACCTTCGGGTTCGGTAAACGTGGCTGTCATTGATACGGGCATTCGTTCACATCCTGATCTCGACGACAAGCGTATGTCCGGCTACGACATGATCACAAACACCTTTATTTCCAACGATGGTGACGGGCGCGATGGCGATCCGACCGACGTTGGTGACTATGACGATGCGCTCGATTGCAGTAGCGGTTCCTACGACTTCATGAGCTCGTGGCACGGCACGCACGTCGCTGGCATCATCGCGGCGAGCACTGGAAACGGCAATGGTATATCTGGCGTCGCGCCAAACGCGCGAATCGTGTCGGTTCGCGCGCTGGGCCGATGCGGTGGTACCGCTGAGGATGTGGCGGATTCGATTCGCTGGTCAGCGGGCGCACCGGTCGCTGGCGTTCCGAACAATCCGAATCCAGCGCGTGTGTTGAACTTGAGCCTGGGCGGAACCGGGCCTTGCGACGCGAACATGCAGTCGGCCGTCGACGCCGCACTCGGGCGCGGCGCGGTGGTCGTGGTGGCGGCTGGCAATGACGCATCGCTGGTGTCCGATTTTTCACCGGCCAACTGCAAAGGCGTGGTCGCGGTAGCGGCGTCCAATTTACTCGGCGATTTATCGAGCTTCAGCAACTTTGGCAGCGACGTTTCCATCTCCGCTCCGGGCGGTGATTCCGGGAATTTACCCGGCATTCTCTCCACGCTTAACGGAGGCATCACATTGCCCGGCGTGCCCAGCTACGCCACGTATATGGGCACCAGCATGGCTGCGCCGCATGTTGCGGGCGTAGTTGCGTTGATGCTCACGCGCGACCCGACATTGACGCCGGGGCAGGTGTTCAATCGCCTCCGCGCTGCGTCACGGTCGTTTCCAGCCGGTTCGGATTGTGCTGCGGCAACGGGCGTTTGCGGCTCGGGGCTTCTGGACGCATTGAATGCGGTATCGAGCGTTACGTCAACGCGCGCTGCGACGGATCTCACCGCGACTCCCGATCGCACGCGTCTGGTCGAATTGCGCGACGGTATCAGCGGGCGCTATGCCTTGATCACCGACCCGA
>JBBRGY010000354.1:0-3960 GCA_038223495.1 Burkholderiales bacterium
GACGTGCAGGCGCAGCAGGGACGCATTGAATTTTGGGTGCGCAATCTGGTGCGCCGTGAGGGTAGCTCGTTCTTTTTGCAAAAGGCCGATGGACGGTTTTATCCCGACTTCATTTGCAGACTTCCAAGCGTGAACGGGCAACCTGGTGTCACGCTGGTGGTCGAATACAAGGGCGCGAATGGCTGGAGCGATGCCGCCGATGACCGCCAGATTGGTGGCTTGTGGGCGAGTCTGTCTGATGGGCGCTGCCGTTTTGTCATGGTTAAGGACAATAATTGGGACGCCATTCCGATGTCGCCGTGAAAATCAGGCAGAGGCTTCCGGCAACGGCCCCGTGCCATGTCGGCTGACGACCCGCCAGACGTCGCCTCGCACGACCCAGACGTCGGTGAGCATGAACACGCCGCTCCAGTCCTGATCGCCGATCGACGCCTGCTGGCGGGTGCGTGAGTGGACGATGGCGAACTGGTCAAACGGGCGGACCAGGATTTCGAGCCATTCAAACGATTCGCAATTGAATGGCCCCTTTGCGTTCACCAGCCACCCGGCCTTCGGCATTAAATTTCCGCGCGCGCTTGAGAGCAGAAACTCGTCGTCGAGAATACGGTCGCACGTGTCAATATCCTTGTTCATCCAGGCGCTCATCCATTCGCGCTCGAGCTTGGGCAGTTCGGTCATGGGATCGGCGTGCATCGCAGTCCCCGGTTGATGGGTGTGTCCGATCATAGGCCCATCCGTCCTTGCGTTGGTCGCTTTTCCCCTTCAACTATGCTTGCCGCATGTCTTTCGAACTAGACGCTCCCCGTGTGGCGAACGCCGAGCCCATTAGCGCCGCCGAACTTGCGATGCGTCGCGATCTGGCGGCTGCCTATCGTCTGGTGGCGATGCGTGGCTGGGACGACCTGATTTACACGCATATTTCGGCTACTGTGCCGGATGAACCAAATCGGTTTTTGATCAATCCGTTTGGGTTGGCGTTTGATGAGGTAACTACGTCGAATTTGGTGAAAATTGATTCGTCAGGAACGATTGTGGGCGATACGCCGTATTCGGTGAACGTGACGGGGTTTGCGCTGCACGCGGCGGTGCATGCGGCTCGGCCGGATGCGCTGTGCGTGATGCATTTGCACAATACGACGGGCATTGCGGTATCGGCGCAGGCGGAGGGTTTGCTGCCGCTGTCGCAGCATGCGATGCGCTTTTACGGGCAGATGGCGTATCACGACTATCGCGGGCTGGCGTTTACGCCGGAGGAGGGCGCGGGCCTGGTGGCGTCGCTCGGCGAGCATCGGGCGGCGCTACTCAGGAATCATGGCACGCTGACGCTAGGGCGCACGGTGGCGGAGGCGTTTGTGTTGATGGAGACGCTGATCAAGGCGTGCGAGATTCAGGTGATGGCGCAGGCAGGTGGGCGAACGATTCAACCTTCGCCAGAGATCGTGGCGCGGACGGCGTTGCAGCTGGATGACGGTGGTGCGGTCGAGGGTGTGCTGGAGTGGCCGATGTTGTTGCGGCGTCTAGCGCGCGTTTGTCCGGACTTTGCCGATTGACAGGACTTCCGCTGTCATCCGATGCGGCACAATAAAACGACTTTATTAGGAGAGCCAGATGCCGACACTGAACGTACAAATGTTTGAGGGCCGCACGATTGAGCAAAAGCGGGCGTTTGCCGAGAAGGTGACGACGTTGGTGTGTGAGACGCTGGGCGGAACGCCGGCCAGCGTGGATGTGATCTTCACCGAGGTAAAGCGCGAGAACTGGGCATCGGCCGGGAAGCTCGCGTCTGATCCGAAAGTTTGACGCTGCGCGCTTGTTAATTTGCCAATTCGCGGCGCTTTGCCCGCGTTTTCTGCGGGTTTACCGACATCGCACCTTTTGCGTGAGCTGCCCGCTAGGCAGTGGGCAGCGCTTCGTCAGAATTAGTGAGAGTGCGCAGGCGATCGGCTACTTCTTCACAAGCTCCACGCGTCGGTTCTGCGCTCGTCCGATAGACGTGGCGTTGTCACCCACGGGTTTGGTTGCGCCGTAACCCTGCGTGTCAAACCGTGCGGCTGCCACGCCTGCCGCGACCAGCCAGGCTTTCACCGATGCCGAGCGCTTTTCTGAAAGCGTCTGATTGTGCGCCGCCGTTGCTGTTGCGTCGGTATGGCCTTCGATGGTGAACTTCCAGTCCGGCTTTTCTTTGGCGAGTTTGACGATGCTGTCGAGCGCGTTTTTTGATTCGGGTTTGATGACGTCGGAATCGGTGTCAAAGTTGATGCCGTAAATTCGCGCGCGACCGGTTTGATCCATGTCCTTGGCCAATTGTGACGATCCCGCCTGATTGCCTTTCCAATGCGGACAACTGCCGACGTTGTCGCTAATTTTTTTGCCGTACCAGAGACCGCCGGTGCCGCTGGTTTCGCCTTCGTTCCACCAGAGGCCGAGAATTTCTTTGCCATCCGGCGAGAACGTAAACACCGCGGGGCCGCGCCCATCGGTTTGTGTCCACGTGAATCGGCTTACGCGGCCTTCGATGCCGCCATTGCTGATGACGCCGTTGCCGTGCTCGTAGCAGCCGGAGAGCGCAGCACCGTCCTGCTGCAGATGGAAGTTCTGGTAGTTGGTGGCGTAGGTGCCCGACACACTGGGCGCGGCGGTGCGCGTTTTTTGTTCTCCAAAGGCCCGGAAATCGAAGAGCTCGATGTATTCGGCAGAGCCATGATTTTTCTTGATCGTGAGTTTCACCCAGCGCGCTGGCATGAGCTTGGTCACCGGGAATTTCTGCTTGTCAGCGCGCGGTTTCAGCGAGAGCGTGGCGATCGTTTCGAAGCCAGAGTTCGGGCCCGTATTTGAAACCTGAACAACCACGTCTTTAGCGCTACGACTTCCTTCGGGATCACCGTCAGCGCTGGCGGTGTCGAATTCGAGGTTTTTGATGACCGATTCCTCAGGGAGCACGATCAGCAGTTCTTGTGGCGATACGGTGCCTTTCGGCGTGGCCCAACCGGTCTGCGCGCGCTCGTCCAGCAGCCAGAAAGCGGACCACGATTCATCGTATTCAGCGGGTTTTTTGAGTATCCACGCACCGTTGGCGTAGGAGGTGAGATTGATGTCGGCGCTGGCCACTGGGCCCGCAGCGGTCACTGGTGCAGCACCGAGGGAAAGGAAAGCGGCAGTCACCAATGCGGTGAAGGCGGCAACGGCGACGACCTGACGGGTAAACGTTGACGGCACAGTGTGCACTCCCTGAATTACATGCGAACGTTGAAAAGGCGCGTGGTCATTGGCAGTGCGATGCAGTGGCCATGAGACGGCGGATAGAGCCGATTCTATGCACAGCGAATTTCTGCGCAATGGGCGATAAACGCGCCATCGGTGCCAAACTGGCGGCGAGCTAAAGGCTTGATGGGCATACGTCGATCGCCAACGGTCCGCCGCTCAAGCCGTCTGGCGCGGCGGCAGCAGATCACTCGCTATTCAGCCGCCCCGGCACCCAACGGCTCATTCAGCTGCGCCTTTTGAAGTTCGACTAGCGCTATCGGGATCAGCACCGAAACACTCAAACCGGAGCGCGTTGTCTCGTCGCTGTACTCAAGGCGAACTTCGGCACCGATTCGGTCGCAAATGGCCTTGACGATTGCCAGCCCAAGTCCTGATCCCAGCTCGTCGCTACCGAGCGTGCGATAGAAGGGGTCGAACACGCGATCACGCTCGCTGATGGCAATGCCGGGTCCTGAATCGGTGATGCACAGCGTTAAGTGCTGCGTATCCTGCGTGACTGCAAGGTCCACCCTGCCGCCGTTCGGCGTGTAGCGAATCGCGTTATCGACAAGATTTCTGACCACCGCGACCATATCGAGATCGGTCACCAGAACCTGAGCGTCGTGCTCTCCGACGACGCCGATATCGATACCCTTTGCAACGGCCAACGGCATCACGTCTTGCAGCACGCGGCGATAGACTCTTTGCACCGAGACA
>JBBRGY010000355.1:0-3957 GCA_038223495.1 Burkholderiales bacterium
GCCGTTTTTCTTCGCCAAATATTGTGCTTTTGTCGCAGCGAAGCCCTCTATTGTTACGGAACCTGCGCGCTTTGTCAAAACGGCACACCCGCGAACGGCGAGTGCATATCGACAGCCAGACCGATGAATCTGGTGCAATAATTCGCGCCCCACGACCTACCTTTGGATTTAACGTGAAAAAATTGACTTTGTGCGTTGGCTTTGCAGTGCTGACTTCGCTCTCAGGTATCACCACGGTTTTCGCGCAGGCACCCGCCAGTGCTCCAAAACCACCGGCCGCTCCGGCAGCCGCAGCGGTCGCAGCACCAGCGGCGCCCGCTGCTTCTGCCGCGCCAGCAGGGCCGAAAGCGGCAGCAAAAACGGGCAAACAGTTCGCTCCAAAAAATGCCAAGTCGAAAGAGTGCTCGATGAAAGCCGACGAGCAGAAATTGCACGGCAAAGCGCGCCAGAAATTCCGCGCTGAATGCAAAAAGGCGGCTTAGGCTGATGCGTCTACCGTTGCTGAAAGCGGTTTAACGCTATTAGCGCAACGCTGAAAATAAAGCCGGGGTAACCCGGCTTTTTTTCGTGCGTCGGTTGTCGCGCTGTCTTGTCAAGCCGACGGCCGCGTCACTTCCGCTTTTTCGGTCGTGCAGGTTTAGCGCCGCTCGCTGCGCACTCTTTCTCAAAGCCGAGCGTATCGCTCACAAATTGCACGGCGTCAGCATTCTTCTGGTTCGCGTCGGTCATCTGCGCCTCGGCCACCTGTCGCGCTTCGCGGCGCATGGGTTCGGCTGCCGCGCAGTTATTGGTCACCTTTTTCATTTTGGCCGCATTGAGCGCGCTGTAGCCATGATGAATTGAATTGGGCACCGTCACGCGGCGTATGCGTACCGCCTGTTCAAACTTGACGTAGGCCTCCGCGTAGCGCTTTTGCCGCGCCAGCGTCGCGCCCCAATCGTTGATGAGTGCGACGGTGCGTTCGTCTGTGCCGCCGTAGGTTTCGGTGAAGCGTGGTAGCAGCGTTTCGTAGAGTTGCTCTGCCTGTTTCAGTTCACCGTCGATCAAGTGGCTTGCAGCCAGCGCGGAGCCAACGTTCAGCGTTGAATCGTTCGCCGCGCCGAGTGCTGCGGTGTAGCTTTCAATGGCGCGCCGATACCACTCGCGACCCGTCGCGCCATCTCCGGAATCGATATAGCTCGCGCCAAGATTGGTGTAGCTCACGCCCACCTCTCGGCTCTTGACGCCAAAGACGCTGGTCTTGATGCTGATGGTCTCGCGCAGCAGGCGCTGCGCTTCTGCGTGGTCGCCCGTCTCGTCTTTCAGGCGACCCATCGCATCGGTGGCGAACGATTCCAGCCCGCGATTGCCGTTCTTCTGAGTGATGGCGATAACGCGCTGGAACTGCGGCAACGCAACGCTGTAGCGGGCGTGCTTCAGGTGCTGACTGGCGCCACCGTACATCGCCTGCGCCGCCGTGTCCGACGATTCGCCAAAGCGGGTTGAGCAGGCCGCGAGATTGCCGGCAAACAGCGCCTGACTTTCGGCATCTTCGCCACGGTCGTTGGCTCGATGCGCCGCGTCGTTTAAGGTGAAACAAAGCACTTCTGTGGCTGCGCTGGTTTGCACTTTTTCTGCCTTGGCCAGCCGAATGGCAGCCTGCAACGCGGCGAACGATTCGCTCGTTTTGCCAGCGGCTGTTAGCGCGATGGCACGACAATTAAGGCGATGCGGTTCGAATTGAAGCGCCGTGGCGTCGTTGACTTTGTCGCAGCAGGTCGGTTGATAGCAGGCGGCGCGGGCGGGCTGCGTTGTTGATGGCACCGTTGCCTGTGCGTTCTGGTCGGCGTGAGGCGGCGTTGCGCAACCGCCGGTTAACAGCAGCGCCAATATCGCCAAAGCCAGCAATGAAGCAGATGCGGTTGGGCTGCCGATTTTGTGAAGGTAAGTCACGATTTCCCCTTTTTTCCGTGCGTTGCTGACGATTTGTGTGTCAGCAGACGTAAGTTGCAGCGGCAATACGCCATTGACTGCAAACTCGGGCGCAACTTTGTTGTAGGTTCTGGCTGACAACGCGCTATCGTTTGGTACGACAGACACGGTGTGACAGGCACATTATCTTCACACGTCTTGGTTAATTCATTGACCACAGTGAGCCGCATAGCGGCATCAACATATCCGAATTGCCTTCTCACAATAGGTTCCAGCCTTATGAATCCAACTTTTTCTGTCTACGCGATTGCCTACGGTGGCGCTGCTTTGGTGCTTTCAATTCTCGACGTGCTTTGGCTTTGGCTCGTCGTCGGGCGGCTCTACCGCGCCGAGTTGGGAAGCCTCATGCGCACCGATGTGGCGATGGTTCCAGCCGTGGCTTTCTATGTCATCTACATCGTCGGTGTCGTGGTGTTTGCGGTAATGCCCGCCGTGGCGAGCGGAAGTCTGCAGCGTGCGGCGCTGTTGGGAGCCTTGCTCGGATTCATCGCGTATTGCACGTATGACCTGACTAACCTCGCCACGCTGAACGGCTGGCCGGTCAAAGTCGCGATGCTCGACATCGCGTGGGGCACCTTCATCACAGCGTTCGCGTCGGTTGGTGGCATTTGGGCGGTGCGCCTGTTTCGCGATTGATCGGGAACGTTTGCGCGATGCACGGAGGCTTTCGAACAGTCAGTAAAATTGCGCCTTCCAGTCATTTTCGTCATTGAGTCATGTTCGACTCTTCATTCCAGGTTCGCAAATTGAAAACAACATTCTTCCGCGCATCACACGTTCTCTCGATGCTTGCCGTCGCAGTCGCCGTAACTTCTGTGCACTCAGCAACGCCCGCCCGTCCCGACAAAATCATGATGATGGCCGAGCTACGTACGTGCATGAAGCTCGAACAATCCAACAAAAAAGCGGCTGAGGATATCCGGCAAGAGCAGGACGCGTTCAAGCGCGATCAGGCCGCCGTTAAAGCCGATCAGGCAGAAGTCACCAAGGCGAACGACGGAATTCGCGCCAACGCCGCCACCATCACCGCTGAGCGTGATGCTCTGTCGGGTCTCATTTCTGGGATGTCGGCGAAATCGGCGGCCGCTAAAACGGATGAAGAGAAGGCGGCTGTTGAAGCCGAGCGTGTGGCCCTCATCGAGCGTAATCGTAAGTACGAAGAAAGCCTGGACGGGTTCAATGCCACGCAAAAGGCGCAGCGTGAACGCGTCACCGCCCTAAATGCACGGATAGCGGCGATTAACGAGCGCAACGGGTCGGTCAATGATCGTGTCGAACCGCACCAACAGCAAGTCGCCCTCTGGCGCGATCAATGCAGCAACCGCCGCTTCCGCGAAGAAGAAGAAGTCGTGATTAAAAAAGAGCTAGCTGCAGGAAAATAGCGGTAGGCTTGGCGCATCAACTTTTTCGTGGATGCTTTGTTACACAGGGGCTAGGCATCGATTAGTCTAATAATCGACTTTAGCAAAAAACAAGAGGTAGCCCCTTTTAAATAGGCGTTTCAAGATAAAGTTGCTTCGACAAATCGCCTAGTTTTGAGCTGTACGCTAGAGCGACGGCTTCAGCTGGCAGGTAGCAAACAGGCGCGATGCTGCGGGCATATTCGTCTCGCACTTCCAGCGAATGATCCCAATCGAATCCGCGGCCGGAATGACCGGCACCAGCCTGAAGCGCGGATTCGGATTTGGATTAGCCGTTTTGAAGTAAGCCACCACCGCGCCTTCTTCAATCGCCAACCGGATCAGCGCACCATCGGCGTATCGCTCCGCAGCCGCGATTCCCGCTTGGGCATTGCTAGTCGGCGCGCGCCCCTCAGTCTGCACCGCCTCGGCCACTTCGGCTTTGAGCTGCGACGCCATCACCATCGCGTTCGTCAAATCACGATCCAATTGCAATTCCTCGGCGGTTCTGCCGCCACCTGCCGCAGCATTCGCTTTCATTTCCGTGATGGCCTGAGCGTTGGCATCCACACGCGCCGAGAGCTTC
>JBBRGY010000356.1:0-3942 GCA_038223495.1 Burkholderiales bacterium
GCAGTGCGCGCTTGTCACGTCCAAAGGGTTTTGGGCTATTTTGGTCTGGTAAGCTTTGCTACATCCTCGATTCTGGAGATACCCGTGACGGTCAAACATCTTATCGATGTGACGGAGAAAGCTTTTCTGATCATCATCGCCCTGTTCACCGTCGGCGCGATGGTGCAAGAGGTCATCGCGCTGATCGAGCACCGCAAGGTTGAGCTCAAAGACCTTCTGCTGATGTTCATTTATGCCGAGGTGCTCGGCATGCTGGGTGCGTTCTACAGCAGTCACCGCATTCCGATCACCATTCCACTGTTCATTGCCATGACGGCGCTAAGTCGACTCATCATTCTGCAGGGCAAAGAAGGCGACCCTTCCATTCTTTTGTATGAGAGCGGTGCCATTCTGCTGATCGCCGGCGCGTGTTACGTGATCAGTCAGTTACGCGACCCAGACAGAGGCGATGGAAAAGGCAAGCCTCAGTGATAAACCGATGGAGGTTTTGAGCTTTGAGATTGCGGGGTTCGTCTCGCGAACGAGCTGAAGCAATATATTCTTCAAGGTGACACAAGAACTCAGGAACATTTGAGGCAACGATGAAGCGACGGAAATTTTTAACGGGCGGAGCCCTGGCGTGTGGCTCCTTTCTTTTACCCGACCTGTTGCGAGCATCGCCGTTGCGGCCGCCGGTAGCCCGCGTCACACCGGTGACAGAGGTGCTGTGGGGTCAGTCGGTCACTGACCCCTATCGCTGGATGGAAAACCCAGCCGACCCGGACTGGCTACCGTTTTTGCAGGGCCAGACTAATTTTGCCAGGCGCGCGCTTGAGGCACTGCCGTTGCGAGCCAAGCTTCTGAAACGCATTTCGGCGCTATCGAGTGCGATCGCGCAAGCCACCTATCCCAAGATCGCTGGGGACATGAGCTTCGTGCAAAAGCGCGAAGCCGATGCGTCGAACTATCGTATCGTCGCCATAGACAGTACCGGGCGCGAGGCGGTACTGGCTGATCCGGCTGACTTTGCAAAGGCCAACGCATCGGCGTCTATTGACTGGTGGCAACCCTCGCCCAATGGAAAATATCTTGTATTTGGCGTGTCACTGGCCGGCACCGAAGCGGCCGTCGGCTACGTGGTTGATGTGGTCACGGGCAAACGTCTCGACGACCGCCTTGAGCATGTGCCCTACGCAGCGCCGTCGTGGCTGCCAGATAGCAGCGGCTTTTTTTACAACCGGTTTGCCGGTCGCCCTGCCGCAAGTCCTGACTATTACAACGACCGATCAGTCTGGCTGCACCGGGTAGGGTCAGCGCAGTCGAGTGATCAACTCGTCATCAAGACTGGAACCAATCCTGCCGTACCGATGAACGCGGTGTCGTCACCTGAAATTCAGGTCGGCGTGGGATCAACTTATCTCGCCCTGTTTGTGCGTGATGGATACGTCCGCGAGTTCGCCCTTTACGTGGCGGAAATAGCCTCCGTGATCGCGGGAAAGGCAGTCTGGCGCCGTATCTGCGGGCCGCGCGATGGCATCTCTGATTTCGCGCTTAGCGGCACATCGCTCTTCCTTGTATCGACCAGCAGCGCGCCGCGTGGCGAGTTACTCCTGTTGAACGCCGCACAGGGAACCTTAGCGAACGCGTCGAAAGCGCTGCCTGCGGGTGATGCTGTGCTTGACGAGTTGACTGCGGGGCGCAGCGGCACCTACGTAACCCTGAATGACGGAGGAGAACAAAGCCTGCTGTTTGTTCCTGTCGAGGGTTCGGCGCGCACGATCGCGCTGCCGTTCACCGGCTGGATTCAAAGTGTCGCCGTTTCGCCTGTGGACGGCCAAACGCTTGTCCGCATCACGAGTTGGCTTGAGCCCGGCGCTATCTTTGCAATTGACAGCGTGACCGGGACGGCGTTGCGCAGTTCACTTCAGAAGCGTCCCGACATTGACCTTTCTCCTTACGAAACCCGCCGTATCTTCGCCACAGCGCGGGACGGCACCAAGATTCCAATCTCCGTTGTCGCGCGAAAGGGTAAGCCCAAAGCTGCCGCACCGTGTTTTGTTCACGTCTACGGCGCCTATCAGTGGCCATCACAACCGGTCTTCGACGTACGTGGCGTTGCGTTTCTTGAGGCGGGCGGTGTGATCGCTACGGCCCATGTACGCGGCGGCGGCGAATATGGCCGAATGTGGCATGAGCAGGGTCAAAAGAGTAACAAGCCCAACACGTGGCGTGACTTGATTGCATGCTGCGAAACCCTGATTGCGCAGGGCTACACCGCGCGCAAAAAGATCGCAATCATTGGCGGGTCTGCCGGCGGGATTGCCGTTGGCCGCGCGATGACAGAGCGGCCGGACCTTTTCGGTGCAGTGATTTCCAAGGTTGGCATGTCGAATCCGCTGCGAGCGGAGTTCGAGCCAAACGGCAAGCCCAATATTCCTGAATTCGGGACGGTTACTGAGAAAGCCGGCTTCGAGGCACTCATGGCGATGGACAGCTTTCACGCTGTTCAGCAAGGCGTTTCGTATCCCGCGATTTTGTTGAGCACCGGTATTAACGACGCTCGCGTTGCACCACACAACGCGGCCAAAATGGCGGCCCGATTGCAAGCCGCTAATCCGAAAAGCAAGGCGTTGCTTCTCGTTAATTTTGAAGCGGGCCACGAGGCTAATAGCCTCTCGAAGAATGAGGCTGATGCCGAGTATGCGGATGACTTTGCGTTCGTGCTGGCAAACACAGCTGCTTCGAGATAGATTTTTTAAGGCAGTCTGATTTGTTGCGCGTCCGCATTCGGCGAACCCGCAAGCGTTCCGCCGTACGGGCTCAGCTCGCGCGCAGCGACCGCGGTGGTGCCACGGCAATGTTGTTTCGCGACAAAACATCACGCGTAGCCTTCACCAATTCCAGCGCGCCCGGCGTGTCGCTGTGGATGCACACCGAATCAAAATCAATCGTGAGGGTGCCGCCTTCGACGGTGGCGACAACGCCCTCGCTGCACGCGCGCAGCACCTTCGCCGCCACTACATCGGGATCAAGCGCGCCGACGCGGCGGGTGAACACGATGGAGCCTGACAGGTCGTAGTCGCGATCCGCGTAGAACTCCAGCATCACCGGCTGCCCCATAGCTTTGGCCACGCTTGCGGTGACCGAGCTTGCCATGCAATACAGGTAAAGATTGGCGTCGATTTTCTGCAAGGCCGAAATCAGCGCACGCGACAACGATTCACTTTTCGCCACGTGCATGTACAGCGCACCGTGCGGCTTAACGTGTTGCAGCTTCACGCCGTGCATCGCCGCAAATCCGCTCAGCGCGCCCACCTGATAAACAAAATCGTTGACCAGCTCGTCGTCGGTTGCATTGATGTGGCGACGCCCAAACCCGACCAGATCGCGAAAGCCGGGGTGCGCGCCCACGCCAACATTGTGTTTGACCGCCAGCCCGACCATGCGCTGCATCGTGCTCGGGTCGCCCGCGTGAAAGCCCGTGGCGATGTTCGCGGAACTGATCAGCGGCATGATCTCGTCATCCACGCCATCGCCAATGAGCCAGGGCCCGAAACCTTCGCCCATGTCTGAATTCAAATCAATCTGGCGCTTCATATCGCCTCTGCGTGCAACTGTACGCCCAGCGCCTTGGCAACTTTCAGCACCGTCGCGAAACTGGGGTTGCCGTTTTCGCTGAGCGCTTTGTAAAGACTTTCACGGCTCAAGCCCGCATCGCGCGCAACTTGCGACATGCCTTTCGCACGTGCAATGTCACCGAGCGCGCGAGCGATGCCTGCGGTGTCGTCGGGGGCTTCCACGAGCCACGCATCGAGGTAGGCGGCCATTTCTTCGGGCGTCCGCAATTGCTCGGACTCATCGTACGGCACTGTTTTTGTTTTGGGCTTTGCAGCCGCCGAAATGGATTTAGCCATGTTTCGTTACTCCTCAAGGCCTTTCGCCAGCGCGATGGCCTGTTTGATG
>JBBRGY010000357.1:0-3937 GCA_038223495.1 Burkholderiales bacterium
CCGATCACCACGGTTCAAGGGAAAACCTTCGTCATCCAGGCGAATGCAACCGGCGTCGCAATCACCGACGGACGTAACCGCGTGTCGAATATCACCGCAACGGATGTTCTGAACTCAAACGGCGTGATCCACGTCATTGACAAAGTGATCTTGCCACCGCTTTAAGGTAGGAGTCCGCGTTCAACTCATGGCGGTTGCCTAAAATCAACCGCTATGAGCAAAATCCTCCTCTCCCTCCCCGTCGGCCAAAAGGTCGGTATCGCTTTTTCTGGTGGCCTTGACACCTCCGCAGCGCTCGCCTGGATGCGGCACAAAGGCGCGATTCCGTACGCATACACGGCGAATCTCGCGCAGCCTGACGAGACCGACTACGACGACATTCCGAAGAAGGCGATGGCCTACGGTGCTGCGGGCGCACGACTGATCGATTGCCGCGAAGCGCTGGTGCATGAAGGCCTGGTCGCGCTGCAATGCGGCGCGTTTCACATCACGACAGCGGGCCGAACTTACTTCAACAGCACGCCGCTCGGTCGCGCGGTCACGGGAACGGTGCTCGTGAAGGCGATGCAGGAAGACGACGTCAACATCTGGGGCGACGGTTCGACGTACAAAGGTAACGACATCGAGCGTTTTTATCGGTACGGTTTGATGGCCAATCCATCGCTGAAAATTTACAAGCCGTGGCTCGATCAGGCGTTTGTGTCGGAGCTCGGCGGGCGCAAAGAGATGAGCGAATGGCTCAACAACAACGGCTTTTCGTACAAGATGTCGACCGAAAAAGCGTACTCCACCGACAGCAACATCTGGGGCGCGACGCACGAGGCTAAAGACCTCGAATTTCTGAGCAAAGGCCTACGCATCGTCAACCCGATCATGTCGGTGAAACACTGGGATCAGTCGATCGCCATTGCTCCAGAAGAAGTAACGATTCGCTTCAACGAAGGCTTTCCGGTTGCGCTGAACGGCAAAGAATTCGCGAGCCCGGTTGACCTCGTAGTGGAAGCCAACAAGATTGGCGGCCGCCACGGCTTGGGAATCTCGGACCAGATCGAAAACCGCATCATCGAAGCGAAGAGCCGCGGCGTGTACGAAGGCCCCGGCATGGCGCTGCTGTTCATCGCGTACGAGCGTTTGATCTCCGCGATTCACAACGAAGGCACGATAGAAAATTACCGCACGATGGGGCGTCGCCTCGGTCGCCTGCTGTACGAAGGCCGTTGGTTCGATCCGCAAAGTTTGATGCTTCGCGACACGTTGCAGAAGTGGGTTGGTCGCGCGGTGACGGGCGAAGTGACGGTGGAGTTGCGTCGTGGCGACGACTATTCGCTGCTCGATACCAACAGCCCGAACGCAACGTATCACCCCGAGCGTTTGTCGATGGAGCGCGTGGAAGATGAAGCGTTCTCGCCGCTGGATCGCATCGGTCAGCTGCATATGCGCAATCTCGACATCTCAGATTCGCGGGATAAGTTGGGGGTTTATGCGAAGGCGGGGATGTTGGCGGTGGGCTCGGGTGAGGCGAAGTTGCTGGAAGATAAGAAGTAGCCTTCGGCGTGGGAATTTCTCCCTACGTCGCGCGCATTCGCGCAGCGATTGGCCACGACTTGCTGCTGTCGCCGTCAGCGTGCGCGATCATTCACAATGAGCGTGGCGAGGTGCTGCTCATGCATCGTCAAGATGACGACAAATGGGATCCGCCGGGCGGACACATCGACCCGGACGAAACCCCGGCACTGGCAGCCGAAAGAGAAACGTATGAAGAAACCGGACTCGTCGTTAAGGCAATTCGCATCGTCGGTGTTTTGGGCGGTCGAGCGATTGAACACCACTATCCTAATGGCGACAGGACGCAACCGCTCATCGTTTGCTTCGCCTGCCAAGTGACTGGAGGAGCGCTGCAGTCGCTCGATGGCGAGGCCAAGAATTTCGGTTACTTCGCGCCGGGGTCACTGCCCGAACTAAGCACGGCTTATCCGTACGCGATTCTGTTTCATCAGGCGGGTGACGCCGCCTATTTCCAACCGTAGCGTGCGAAGTACTGGTGCAAACTCCGACGAACAACGCTGCGATACGATCTTGTATTGCGCATCGGAGGCGTTATGACATTGACCGTACGCACCGACCATCGGGTTTCGGAAGCTTTAGCGCGGCCCCGCGCAATCCTGCTCGATCTCGACGACACGTTGTACGACCATCACTACGCGTCACGCAAAGCGATTGAAGAGACGATCTCGCAAGATAGTGCGCTCACTGCCGCGGGCGCTGAACGCGTTGAAATTGAGCATCGTCATTGGCTGGAGTTGCTGCACCTTGACGTTGCGCGCGGTGCGCGCACGGCCGAAGATGCGCGCAATGAGCGCTGGGCGCGAATCCTCTCGCACTTCGGCGGCGATGTTTTTCAAAGCGATCTGATTGCAAATTTGCAGCGTGAAAACTATCTGCGGCATGAGCGCGCTGTACCCGGCTCGGTTGAAGGTGTGACGGCGTTGCGGGATGCAGGATATACGTTGTGCATCGTCTCCAACAACACGCGCGCAGAGCAAATTGGCAAGCTTCGTCGGCTTGGGCTGATCGATGCGTTTGCCGATATTGTGGTGTCGGCCGATCATGGCATCAACAAGCCCGATGCGCGACTTTTTCACATTGCGCTAGATCGGCTGGGCATCGGAGGTTCGCACGCTGTACATGTAGGCGACAGTTGGACGACGGACGTCAAAGGCGCAATGAACGCTGGGATTCGGCCGATTTGGTTCAATCGATTTGGGGCGACTGCGCCACAGGCAAACGTCGTGGAAGTTGCCGATCTGCGCGAATTGCTGCATACGCTGAATGCCTCAGACGAAACCTGCGCTTCGCTATGAAGGGGAAATCCGCATTCCCTTGGCATAGAACCAGTTCAGCTTTTTTCTAGAACGGCTTTTGCACAGGGGCTAAATCGCCAAAACCTCATTTATCGACTTTCTTACTTTTCTCTATTTAGCCCCCGTTCAAACGTCATTCCAGCGAAAAGCTAATAAACAAACGTTCTAGCCGCAATCCCCTGCATAATCTCCCCATGAACCGCAAACCCCTCAAATCCAGCAAGCTCCGCGCAGCGGGTTACGACGAGCATTTGCGGGTGATGGAGATTGAGTTTGTGAACGGCGATGTGTACGAATACAAGGCCGTTTCGCCCGAGCTCTATCGTCAGTCGATGTCGTCGCCTTCGCCAAACAGTTTTTTTGAAGACAAGATTGAAGAATCATTTTCCGGAAAACGCACAGGAAAGGTCGCGAAGGCCGCCGCAGCGGACGCTTTTGACGATTTATTCGGCGCTAAATCAAACGACAGCTAGCGTGGCGGCGTTAAGCTCGCAGTGTTCAATTGAAGTGAGCGACCCCTTATGACGTGGTGGAAATCGGCGAGCACAGGTCGCCCAAAGTCCTGGATCTGGTTCATTCTGGCGCTCGTCGTGGCGGCAGTGGCGGCGGGAATTTACGCATGGCGCGGCAAAGCGGCTGAGGTGATTACCGTAACGTCCGGCCCGATCCAGCAGTCGCTCGTCTTTTCGTCGCGCGTAGCGAGCGTCGCGCGAATTGATCTGGCGAGCACGCTGACGGCGCGGGTGGACAAAGTGCTGGTGCGCGAGGGTGACGTCGTCAAATTGGGGCAAATTTTGGTGGCGCTAGACGATGATGATCTGCGCGCGCAGCTGCAGCAGGCGCAGGCGGCGCTGGTCACAGCGCAAGCCCGCGTTAAATCACAGTTCGAACTCTCCGGCCCGGTGGCGACGCAAGGCATGGCGCAGAGTCGGGCGACGCTCGATTTTGCGATTGCCGAGCTTGACCGGACGCGTAAGTTGCATGCGCAGGGCTTCCTCGGTGACGCCAAGTTGCAGGACGCTGAGCGCGCCGTTGCCAGCGCCCGCGCGGCCTTCGCCCAAGCGAGCTCTCAGGCG
>JBBRGY010000358.1:0-3931 GCA_038223495.1 Burkholderiales bacterium
CAGTAAGCCATGCGACCTGATTGGCTGACGTCCGCAAGCCAAATGCCGTGGCCCGTGACCACGCCGTTTCGCATGCGCCCGAATCTTGAGAAGCTGGATTCGGACGCGCCTGCACTGTTGTTGCGGGATGAGTTGGCCGACGTTTATCAGCGCGAGCGGGCACGAGTGATGACCGCGCACGGCGCCCGCGCGCGGGTCGGTACGCCAAACGCAGAAGCGCTCGCAGCAATCCAAGATTTGGCTCCCAGCCCGCAAGAAGACTTCGTCATTCTGAAACAAGACGGCGACACGCTCTACACCGAATACCTCTCCGTTTGTTTCCCCTCACGTTGGGATCCGCGCGAAAAACTGGGGCTTGATTTCGCAGCGATTCACGCGCCGGTGGCCGACAATCAAACGCTGATTGCCGCTGGGCCGGGCATCATGACGATGGCCTTCATGAAGCAACCGATGCTGCGTCACGTCTGGCTCATCGTACCAAGTGCGAGCCTGGATCAGCATCCAGATAAGAACGAAGCGTGGTGGACGGAGGCGCTGCGCGATATGTCGCCGCTGCTGACGAACCTCTTCTTTCGTGTGGAGCGGCAAACGACGTGGCCGTTGCCGCATTTGCAGCGCGCCGTGTTTTTTATTCGGGTGATGATGAGTCCGCTGGTGGATGTTCTCGCGACCACACCGGGACGTGCGGCGGAGCTTGCCGCGTCGCTGCGCTCGATGACGTCCGAGATCGTTGCGTATCGCGGCATGACTGAGGCGATGCCGCGACTGCTCGCTGAACTGGATTCTTTCGAATGAGTGAATTCGCGAAACAGGCAACTGAGCACCCAAGAGCGCCCGCGCACCACCGCGCCCGCAAGCGCTTCGGTCAAAATTTTCTGGTCGACCAAACGATCATCAATCGCATCGTCGAAGCGATTGATCCACAACCCGGTCAACACATCGTAGAAATCGGACCGGGTCAGGCAGCTATCACGCGCAAACTTATCGCTGCTCTTGGCGCGAATGGCAGCATCGACGCCGTCGAAATCGATCGCGATCTGGTGGCGCGGCTCACGCATGAATTCGATACGAGCAAGCTGCGTGTGCATCAAGCCGACGCAATGGAGTTTGATTTCGCCACGCTACCCGCGCCCTTGCGGGTGGTCGGCAATTTGCCGTACAACATCTCCACACCGATTCTGTTTCGTCTGTGCGAATTTGAATCGCGCATCAGCGACTTAATATTCATGCTACAAAAAGAGGTAGTGGATCGCATGGCCGCAGCCGCGGGCGACGGCGAGCGCGGACGGCTGTCGGTGATGCTGCAATACCGCTTCAAAATCGAGAAGTGTTTCGACGTGCCGCCCACTGCGTTCAAACCCGTGCCGTCGGTCGAATCGAGCATCGTACGGCTCACGCCATTAGCGCAAAATCGTTTGTATCCAAAAAACGAAGCGCATTTCGCTCGCGTTGTGACTACTGCTTTTACGCAGCGCCGAAAAATGATTCGCAAAAGCCTCGCGGCGTTTGTCACTGCGGAACAATGGTCGGCACTAGGTATTGATCCACAAGCGCGCGCCGAAGAGTTAACGTGCGAATCGTTCGTGAAGATTGCCGATCTGTCCGCGCCCGCCGGATGAAACTACGCGACGGCGGCATCGCTAAAACTGCGTGCTGCACTTTCCATTCACGTTGCCACGGACGGCCGGGGCATCGGTGAACTGCGCGCCGGACGGCACGCTCAACCCCTTGAGCAGCGTGCCATTCGGAACACCAAGCAACATGCGCAGAAACACGAGTGCGTCTGCGGTCGCGACGGGCGTTGCCGGCGGATTGCGCCCGAACGCGTCAAACGCCAGCGCGTTGCCAATGAAGCTCGCGATTGCCTCGGGTGTGGTGCGTGTACCCGTGAGCGCAATGCCTTGCGTCAGCGATGCGCCGCTAAAACCGAGCAGATATCGCGTGAGCAATAGCGCGTCGACGCCAGCGGTCAGTTGTTGATCGCCGTTCACGTCAAGACTGCAGTTCGCCGCCACACCAATGCGCGGCACCACGAGCAGCGTGATGGAGGACGCTGGATAAGTTGCGCTGATCACGTTAGCGTTGACAGCCGTTGCGCCGACGGCGACCACAGCGCCGAGATTGGCCGCGCTGTAACGATAAACATTCGCGTTTGCGGCTGCCTGAAAGTTAGTTAACGTCACGGTGCTCGCCTGATCGCTGGTGCTTTTGTTGATGACCATGATCGTGAGCACGCCGTCTCCAGCGCGCTCGGCGGCATAGATCGACACTACGCTCTGGTCGCTGCTCGCTGCGCTCACGCTCGTGTCGCCAAAACGTTTTCCAGTGCCGTCGTAGTTGCGGAACATGCGAAACGCGTACGCACCCGGTTGCCCGCTACTGGGTGGATCCCACAGCGTGGCGAGGTCAAAACTTTCGCGCCCAAAAATGCCCAGCACATCGGCCTGTGTCAGCGCGCCATTGATGTCTTCGAGCCCACCAAAGTTGTACTCACTCATCGCGAGTTTGGTGCCGGGATAGTTGTTCGCGATCCAGCCTTTCATGCGTGGAATGAGTTGAATTGCGACGCCACCGCTTTGCGTGGTCGAAATCCAACTCTCATCGTTGTAGCTCGGGTCCCACAGCGAGCGCGTGGTGCGCAAACGCAGCGCCTGCGTCGTCGCATTGCCCGCAGGGCTGAGTGCAACGCCGTTGGCTTGCGGATAGAAATGCAAGTCCAGATAGTCGACGATGCGCACGCCGTGCTGCTGCTCATAGAGCTGCATCTGCTGCAAATACCACGGCACAAAATAGGTGTTAGCGTGGCTCGTGTAATCGGCGCCCGGTCCGCAATTGTCGGCGCCCGAATAAAGATACGCGCACCAGCCCCACAGCGCTGGGCCCAGCGATTTGCTGCCCGGATCGGCGGCCTTGACTGCCGCGCCGTACAGCCAGGTTTTGTCGCGCAACTCGTTGTAGGTGGTGCCCGCTGGATGCACGTCGCGATGAGTGCTGTTCCACAGCATCGGTTCGTTGTCGAGGTTGTAATACGCCACGCCGCCGGACGCGGCGTTTCCGTAGCGACTGATGAAATGAGCGATCCAGTCGGAGACAAACGTCTGCGTGATCGCTTCGCTGGTGTCGGTGGCGTTGTTGCCGGTCACGTTGGTGCTGCCATTGGTTTTCACACCGTTGCCGCAATTCGTGTCGTAGGGATCGACCGATTGCTGCGCGCCGTAGAGCGAAACCTTGAAACCGCAATCCAGCGGATGCGAGCGTGGACTCGTGCTCTTCGCCGTCCATCCGATCAGTGGCAGCGTCATCAGCGTGCGCGTTTGCGTGCGCCGATCCTGCTCGACGAAGAGATCGCTCTTCGATCCATTCAGCACGGCCGGTCCGCCGAGTTGATCGGGGAAATTTTGGAAATAGTAATCGTTGCCGAGATTGGTCATCCCGACCCGCCAGTTGTAGCGCGTGGTGGCATTGCCGCCCCAACGCCGCACTGGCAATCGCAGATCGTTCGCCAAAGCTTCGTCCGCAAAATTCATGCCGTAGATGTCGTCGCTGATGGCGTGGCGGCTGTTGGCTGCGTTGACGGTCAGCGTCGGCGCGGCGAGCGCGGGCAATGCCGCCGTAGCGACCATCATCAGCGCGAGATGCAGCGCGGCGAATTTCGATGAGCGATTGAACGTAACGCGATCAGTCAACATGTGAGTCTCCAGTGACTCCAGTGCTTTCCCCCCGTGGCGGAGTTTAGCTGCGATGCGCCTGCTGTAGGGCGGACACCCGAAGGAGTTCCGCCATTCGTGGCACACCACCGCATTCGGCGGAACCGTAAGCGTTCCGCCTCACGGCCCCGCACTGGCAGGTCACGACGCAATCATCATCACGACGGCGCCAGCCAGAGCCGCCACAGAAGCAACCACGCCTAGAAAAAACACCGCATCCTTCT
>JBBRGY010000359.1:0-3929 GCA_038223495.1 Burkholderiales bacterium
TATGCTCTTTCGCGCGCGAGCATCACTGCGCGCGCACGCAGAACGGCCCAAGTGCTGGTGGCGAGTGAATTACATATGGCCGCACTATTGTCGCCGTCAGACGTGAATGTTCCGAGCGTGCCGTGGACAGTAACGAGTCAGCTGTCAGTTACAAATACGGGCAATCTGAACGATACCTACAGCGTCAGTATTGCTTCCGTGACTGGGTCTGCGACAGCTGCAGTCCGGGACGCTGCCGGTGCCGGAGTGCAAACTCTAGGCCCTCTGGCTGCCCCCGCCTTTGCGCTGCTAGGCGTGACCGTCGACGCGACGCTGGCGGATGCAGGGCCGGCAGTAGTGACGCTGCACGTGCAGTCACTCACTGATAGTGCCTTGTTCAGAGATGTCGCGCTGACGCTCAGGAAAACTTCGGAGCCACACGCGGTCTTGTCACTCTCAACAGCAGCACTCGATTTCGGATCCCAGCCGGTTGGCGTGCAGAGCTCAGGGCAGACGGTGACGGTGACCAATACGGGAAATGCCCCGCTTGATTTCACATCGTTTGATCTGGGCGGCACGCAGGCTAGTGATTTCCTGCGTGGGGGGAGTTGCACAGTTGGCACTGCAGTGGCACCGAATGCAATCTGCACGCTGGTAATTAGTTTCGTTCCCGGCGCGGTTGGTTCGCGTAGTGCTTCGGTTGGAATCGTCAGCAATGCGAATAACGGAACAGCTACGGTGACCGTAACCGGCATCGGCAGCTCGCTGACGGCGGGTTCAACATTGGATGTTGATGGCGACGGTATTTACGACGCTTTGACGGATGGGCTGTTGATCATGCGCTGGTTGTCAGCGTCAGGGGGAGGAAGCGCGTTTTCCGTGACTGGAGCCGTAGCGGCTGGCGCGCCCCGTACGTCGTTGGCCGACATAACGACTTATTTGAATAGCCTAAATCCGGTGCTGGACATCGACGGAAACGGCGTGTTCGATGCGAAAACTGACGGGCTGCTCGTTGTGCGTTATCTCTTGGGCTTTCGCGGGGCGGCGCTAATTGACGGCGCTGTTGGTACCCAGCCAACTCGACCCAACGCTGCCGACATCGAGACCTATCTGCAGGGGATAACTCCGTAGTGTTCGCGTTACACAGAATGCTTACTGCCGCGCGCCCAGCAAAAAAAGCGTCGGCTCTTTTTGCGAAAGCCGGAGGCGATCTGCGTCGGTCCACGCGCTGATTGCTTTGCATACGATGGTTTCTTGCGCTGTCGAAAGCGCCTGTGCTGCGCATAAATCAATGTGGCCGCTGACGGTCGCGCGGATCGCGTCGATCATGGTCGCGTTGCGGTATGGCGTTTCGATGAAGATGTGGGTGCCGCCTGTGGTTTTGACGGCGCGCTCAATGGTTTTTAGCGCGGCGTCGCGCTCCGGCGCTTTGCTCGGCAGATAGCCTTGAAACGTGAATAACTGACCATTCATGCCGCTCGCCATCAGGCCTAGCAGCACGGACGAGGGGCCAACGAGAGGCACGACTTTGGCGCCGATTTGATGTGCCAGCGCGACGAAGGCCGCGCCGGGATCGGCCATGCCAGGGCAACCTGCGTCGGACACGATGCCGACGTCAATGCCCGCTTTGAGCCATGCGGCGCATTGCTCCAGTGCGGGTTTTGCAGGGTCGCACGGCATCATCGCGATGTCTGCAATGACGCGTTCGGGCGAAACGGTTTTAAGGAAGGAGCGGGCGACTTTGGGCGTTTCCACGATGAAGTGCGACAGTTCTCGCGCGACGGTGAGCGTGCGGGCGGGCAGCACGTCGGTGGGATCGCATAGCCCCAGAAGGTTGGGCAAGAGGTAGAGCGTGCCGCTCATAACGCGCCTAGCTCGCGCAAAAAATCGGTGAGGCGAATCAGCGGAAGGCCGATGATGGCCGTGGGGTCGTCGCTCTTTACGGCTGATAACAGCGTGATACCGTTGGTTTCTACTTTCACCGAGCCGGCGGCGTCGAACGGTGTTTCGCGTTCAAGATAAGCAATTAGCGCGGCGTCGGACAGGTTTCTATAAACAATTTCGGTCGCAACGACGTCAATTTGCGGTGCATGGACTGGCGAAAGCACACACAGCGCCGTGTAGCACATCAGCGTGCGGCCCTGACACCGTTTGAGCTGTGCCAACGCGGTGGCAAAATCGCCGGGTTTGGACATCGCCTCACCATCGAGATCGAGCACCTGATCGGAGCCGATCACGATGGCGTCCGGGCGTTGCGCTGCGACGGCAGCGGCCTTTGCGACCGCCAGTCGGCGACAGTTCGTAAGTGGCGATTCACCGGCGAGCTGCGTCTCGTCAACCTCGGGTTTGGCGACTGAAAATGGGATCGCCAATCGTTCGAGCAATTCGCGGCGATAGCGGGAGGTGGAGGCGAGAATAAGCGGGTGTGTCATATAGCTTGTAGTGTAGTAGCGCCACCCTCAGAAAATAGTTATAATCATGGGCTTTCGTGTTCCGGCTGAAGGCGTGTCAGTTCGGATCAAACGTCCTGTGAATTGATCGTCTGGAGGCCAAAATTAGCATCAAAGACGTTCAAAAGCCCGAAAAAGTGAAGACTGACGCTGACTGGAAGTATCGCCAGAACGCATCGCAGTTTGCGCGATTGGGTTACGAGATCGCGGGGCCGCTCAGCGCAGAAATACTGAGTAGAACCACGGAGAGCGACGCAGTGGTTCATGGCA
The DNA here is from genome assembly GCA_038223495.1 of Burkholderiales bacterium. Classification (GTDB taxonomy): domain Bacteria; phylum Pseudomonadota; class Gammaproteobacteria; order Burkholderiales; family Casimicrobiaceae; genus Casimicrobium. The sequence goes on from JBBRGY010000359.1 coordinate 2,700, forward strand.
TCACTGGTTCGGTGCGATGTCTGGAAGCAAAAATTTCCGGGCGCATCGGTTTTGCGGTGTCGGTGGCTGGATCGGTGGGTTTGACCTGTCAGTCCTGCGGGGCGGAGTTTGAAATGCCGGTGGATTCACGTTCAGTGATTCATGTGGCGCAAGATGCCGCGGAGCTCGCAAGTTGGGAAGATGAAGCGTTTGAGTGCGTTGAGGGGAATGAAAAAACCTCGGCGCTTGATTTGGTAGAAGATGAATTGTTGCTCTCGATACCGTATGTACCGAGATGCCAGAAGTGTGATGCCGCCGATGCGCCTCACGCACACGAATTTAATTAGCGCTTTTTTATCAGCGCTGATTGTTAGTTTTAATAGTTACGACAGTACGAATTAGGAGTCAATCATGGCCGTCCAACAAAACAAAAAATCCCCTTCAAAACGTGGCATGCACCGCGCTCACAATGGCCTCACCGCGCCGCATCTGGGCGTTGAGCCAACGACCGGCGAAGTGCATCGTCGTCACCACATTAGCCCAACGGGTTTCTACCGTGGCGTAAAGGTTGTGCAGACCAAAGCTGACGAGTAGTCGGCCTTTCGCCCCTGCTGAATTCAGTTACGGTCACCGAGCAACGCAACGTCTGCACCAATGCGTATTGCCATTGATGTAGACGGCGGTGACCATGGCGCGGCAGTTACGCTGCCCGCCGCTGCACAGTTTCTCGCCCGACGTCCCGACGCGCACGTGCTGCTAGTCGGGCTCCAGTCGTCTCTGGCGATTGCCGAAAAAGCCATTCCCGCTGCCGACGCCAGTCGCGTGACGCATGTCGTCGCCACTGAGGTGGTTGGCATGGATGAATCGCCAGCGCTGTCTCTCAAAAACAAGAAAAACTCCAGCGTTCGACTCGCGCTAAATGCGGTCAAGGACGGGCGCGCCGATGCCTGCGTCAGCGCGGGCAACACGGGCGCCTTAATGGCCACCGCACGCTTCGTTTTAAAGACGTTGCCGGGCATCGACCGACCTGCGATTGCCTCGGTCATGCCGTCGCTCAAGGGCCACGGCAAGGACGCCGACCACGGCGCGCTGATGCTAGATCTCGGTGCCAATGTGGATTGCACCGCTGAACACTTGCTGCAATTCGCCATCATGGGCGCAGCGCTGTCATCAACGTTGACTGGAAATGCCCGCCCGACGGTGGGCCTTTTGAACATCGGCGAAGAAGACATCAAGGGCAATGAAATCGTC
>JBBRGY010000360.1:0-3925 GCA_038223495.1 Burkholderiales bacterium
GTGCTTGGTGAGACCCAGAGCGCGAATGATGTTGTGAGTCGCCTCACCGAGGAATACGACGTGCCGACAGAGCAGTTGCGCGCCGATGTGGCGCGTCTAATTGTTGAGCTCGCCTCCGCCGGGCTTGTTTCGCTCGAAGAAACTGCGTGAGCGGCGACGCCGCCCCTGGACACTATTCGTGGTGGCGCGAGGCATGGCGTCTGGAGTCCATGCAATGGCGCTATCTGCTGATGTCACTGGTGTTGCTGCCGGTGATTGACGTGAGCTTGCGGCGCGTGGGCTACAAACGCACGCTCTTATGGCTGTCCCGGCGTTCTGAACCCACCCGGGCGACGAATACTCCTTTCGAGTCAATGGATGTCGCCTCGAAAATCGCTCGTATGGTGAGCCTTGCCGGTCGCCGCAGTCCGTGGCGAACAACCTGCTTACGGCAGGCGTTAGGCCTATGGTTTCTTCTGGCGCGACGCGGCATTGCCACCGAGCTTCGTCTCGGTGTAGAAAAATCCGTTGAAGGCGATCTTGCTGCCCACGCTTGGGTCGAGCACGACGGACAGGTGCTCATTGGCGGCGAGTACGTGCAGCATCGCTACATGGTCCTCAATTGACGCGGTGCCTTTGCTGTTCGCTGCGACGTGACCATTTGATCCATTTGAAACAATTGCCCGAAGCCGTCGGCTTGGTCCTCAACCAATGCGATTCAGTCAACGCTCGTCAAGCCGGGGCTCTGCGATGAATGCCCACGCGCTGGCTATTCCTCCTCAACTCAACGTGCTGGCACCGCGTCGACAGCGAACCATCCTGCGTGCGCCGTTCAAGAAAACGGAGCTGCCAGACGGTACGCTCTGGCTCATCCATTACCGCCGAAGAGCCGGCTACCTGCTGCGGTTCCCGGGTATGGCCGACTTCGCGATCAACCGCGATGCAACCGCCGTTTCTTGCGCTCCTTCGCTTGGCACCACCACGGCTACGATTGAGCACCTTTTCTTGAATCAAATCGTGCCGCTGGCGCTGTCGCAACAAGGGCGACTGGTGCTGCACGGTAGCGCCGTCAATTCAGGTGGCCGTGCCTTGGCCTTTTTAGGGGATTCCGGGCAGGGTAAATCGACGCTTGCAGGTCACTTTGCGTCTCACGGCATGCCATTTCTGACCGATGACGGCTTGTTTGTTGATCAGCTTGATGACCGTGCACTCGTGGTGCCGGGGCATCACTCAATCCGGTTGTGGGCCGACAGCGAGAAGTCATTATTGCCGTCGGGTTCGAAAAAGGCAGACGAAGTACAGTTCACCAGCAAGGGGAGGTTTCATGCGGACGACGTGTTTGAGCATTGCGCCGACGCAATCGAGATGCAATGCGTTTACCTGCTTCGAAACAGCGGCGTTGATAGCGTGCAAATTGCGCCTATGCCCACGGCCGCTGCCTTCATGGCGCTGGTCAACCACTCATTTCTGCTTGACACCGAATCGAGCGAAGTACTCGCGCGACATTTCTCGCAACTTCAGCTGTTGATCAGAACAACACGAGTTTTTTCTCTAGACTACCCGCGCAATTTTTCGCGGCTACCGGACGTGAAAAGTACTATCGTTGCTCATGCAGATTCGTTGTCAGTCACCCAAATATGACTTGCCTCCTCTGGTCTACTTGCAGCGATAGCTGGATGGGTGCCGTGGATGACAACTCTGGGCTTGAACCCATATTTGATATGGGCTTACAGCTGATTTATGTCTAAAGTCGACTTTAAGCGTTTTTTAGAGGTAAGCCCCTATAAAATGGACGTTCTAGCGTCAAGTTGTATTTCCTTCCGTCGCGTGGGTGAGGTCGCCGCGACAAGCGAGGAACAGCGTTGAGCGCAATCGCTGGCATCGTTCTGCTGGATCACAGCATTGACTGCACAGCACTCATCCATAAATTGACCGCAGCGATGTCCCGACGTGGGCCTGATGCACGCGGGCATTGGGTCTCAGGCAACGTCGCGCTCGGGCATTGCATGCTCCGCACCACACCGGAATCGATCAACGAAACGCAGCCGACGATGAGCTGGGACGGCCAACTGACGATCGTCATGGACGGGCGGCTCGACAATCTCGACGAGCTGCGTCGCAAACTCAATCGCGATGGTTCGCTGCCCAACGGTACGCCGGACGCGCAGTACGTTCTCGCAGGCTACGAACGGTGGGGACGTGAAGTTGCACGACGCCTGCTTGGTGATTTTGCCTTCATCATTTGGGATGCAAGGGCGCAAACTCTCTATTGCGCCCGCGATTGCATGGGTGCCAAACCACTGCTTCTTGTTCAGACGCGGAAATACGTGGCCTTTGCCTCGGACGGCGAAGCTTTCCTTGGCCTTCCAGAGCATTACTTTCGTCCGAACGCAGAGCTCATAGCAAGTTTGTTTGTGTCGGGAATTTCGCTGCCAAACGAGCTCAGCGATTGGGACGAAAACGTCATCGCCGTTAACACTGGCGAATATCTAACTGTCGATCGTCACGGTCGATTGGAGCGGCAGCGCTTCTGGTCGCTTGATTTACCCCCTGTAGCCACTTTTCGAGACGAAGCAGAAGCAGCAAGTGCGTTTGAAGAAGTCTTCTGTGACGCGCTTCGATGCCGTATGCGAGCGTCCGGACGCGTCGCGACTCTCATGAGCGGCGGTATGGATTCGGCAGCTATCGCGGCTTTTGCCCCAAACGCATTGAGCGAGCTTGGATCGTCGTCGCTCACGACGTTTTCGGCCGTTTCGGAACCCTCAGAAAACTGTATTGAGAGTGATGCGATCAGAGCGTTGATCGCATTGCCGCACTTGAATGCGAGGACTATGGAGGTGCCATCGTTAGAGGGTGGCCCAGATGCAAATGATCTGACGAAGTTGGCATGGCAAGGTGCGCATCCGGTTGACAACAGCTTGTTAATCGTCCTCGCGTTGGGGTTGACAGCGAGGAGGGCCGGCCATAAGGTACTTTTACACGGCGCATCCGGTGACCTCGCAATGCAGTCGCCTTCTTGGTACCTGGCTCCGATGTTGCGCCAGGGGCGATTGCGTGAAGGCTGGCAGGAGGCAGTAAAGGCCCAGCAGTTCCATACTTATTTGCGCGGAATGAGCATGCAGCGGCTCCTATTTCGAAACACTGCAGCGGCGTTCGCGCCATCGTGGTTGCGGGAGCTGCGGGTACGGGCACATCATGGCTTGCTGGCGGGAGTGACTCCGGACACGCCGCTCAACCCGGTGTTTGAGAAAGACCTCAATCTTCCCGCTCGCCGCCGCTTTCAATCGATGGTCAGTGCCCGAAATGATCCGTGCGACTGGCGCGGTGAGCATTTGCGGGCGCTAGCGGCAATTCATCATGGTTTGTTAGGCTATGACCGGACAGGCGCGCAACTTGGCATAGAAACCCGAGACCCTTGGGGGGATCGGCGCGTTGTGGAGTTCTTCCTGTCGCTGCCGCTCAATTTGAAAGTGAACAAGGGCTGGACAAAATACCTTGCGCGCGCTACTTGTGCTCCGAGCCTGCCAGAAGGTGTGCCTTGGCGATCAGATAAGTCCCACGTTGGTTGGAAATTCACCTACCGATTGATGGAGGCCGAACGCCCTGCGCTGGTCCGCAACATTTCGATGAATGAAGCGCTCATTGCGCCCTATCTTGACGTTGATCGATTGCGGTCGCGTGTCAGAAAATACGCTGAACAGGGGGGAATTGAGGACTTGGATTTTTGTTACGAAGTGCTCGTACTCACGCGGTGGTTGCGGCGTATGACTACGAAATAAATAGGGCTCGCGTTTAGTCAAATCGAAGAACGTTTGTTGTGCCCGCTTTCGACCAACGTAAGTTGCGGAGAGCAGAAATGTCAATTCCTGCGTTGATTGGTGATTTCGTGGCGGCAGTGCATTGCGTTTCGTCAACTGTCTGGAATACACTCCACTATATATACATT
>JBBRGY010000361.1:0-3916 GCA_038223495.1 Burkholderiales bacterium
GTGCGGCGTCTTGCGACATCCCGACCATTGGTTTGTCGGGCGGACCGATGTTGAACGGTCGCTACAAAAACGAGATTCTCGGCAGCGGCACCGGCGTCTGGCAGATGAGTGAGAAGGTGCGCGCTGGCACCATGCGGCTCGAAGAATTTATGGACGCCGAAGCGGGCATGCATCGCAGCAAAGGTCATTGCATGACGATGGGCACCGCGAGCACGATGGCGTCGATGGTGGAATCGCTTGGTCTGTCGTTGCCGGGCAACGCGGCAATACCGGCAGTGGACGCGCAGCGCTACCGCCTCGCGCAGCTAACGGGGCGACGCATCGTGGACATGGTGAAGGAGGATATGCGCTTAAGCCAAATTCTCACGCGCCAAGCCTTCGAAAACGCGATCAAGACGCTGGCCGCAATTGGTGGCAGCACCAATGCGGTGATCCATCTGCTGGCGATGGCCGGGCGCATCGGCGTGCCGCTCAAGCTCGATGATTTCGAGCTAGGTTCCAACATGCCAAACCTCGTCGACATTCAGCCGAGCGGCAAACATTTGATGGAAGATTTCTATTACGCAGGCGGGCTGCCCACCGTGCTGAAATCTATCGGCGATTCCCTGCACAAGAATGCGATCACCGCCAACGGCAAGACGATTTGGGACAACGTGAAAGACGCCGAGAATTTCAATAGCAACGTCATTCGACCGCTTGATGCGCCGTTCATGGCGAATGCGGGCATCACCATCCTGCGCGGCAATCTCGCCCCGAACGGCGCGGTGATCAAACCCAGCGCAGCGACCGCGAGCCTCTTGCAACATCGCGGCAAAGCCGTCGTGTTTGAGTCCATCGAAGAGCTGCATGAGCGCATCAACGACGAGTTGCTCGACATCGACGAGAACAGCGTGATGGTGCTCAAAAATTGCGGCCCGAAAGGCTACCCCGGCATGGCCGAAGTCGGCAACATGCCGCTGCCGCCCAAGGTGCTGCGCAAAGGCATCTCGGACATGGTGCGCGTGTCTGATGCCCGCATGAGCGGCACCGCGTACGGCACCGTCGTCCTGCACGCTGCCCCCGAAGCCGCAGCCGGTGGGCCGCTCGCGTTTGTGCAAACTGGCGACTGGGTCACACTCGACACCGCAGGCCGCAAGCTGTCGATGGAAGTATCGGACGCCGATCTTGCGCGCAGGAAAGAAGGCTGGACGCCACCGAAACCGCCGCTAGATCGTGGTTACTGGAAGCTCTATATCGATCATGTACTGGGGGCGGATACTGGGGCTGATCTGGATTTTCTGGTTGGGAAATCGGGGACGCCGGTTTTAAGGGAGAGCCACTAAAAAAATTCCCCCTGCGCCCGCGAGCTGGGGTGTCTAAGTTCCATGTGAATACTGTAATAAAATACAGCAATGAAAATCCTCGGTGCTATCGACAACGTAGAAATCATTGCCAGAGGCCGTGGAATCCGCGAATATGCACAACTTGTGATGCGCTACGGTGGCAAAAACTGGATGAAACGCAAAGGCACAGCAATTGTCGAATTAGACGGACGAACCGCGCGTGCCGAAGTACATTGGTACGAATGCCACGGAGTTGGCAAAGTCAAAATGAAAGTGAAGCAATGGCTATGAAACACTACGCACTTTGTTTAAGTAACGATTTCGGGGCCGATTTTTCGGGTGACGATGTTCTGCCCGGCTTGGTTTATCAAACGCTCGGCGAGGAGCAAGGAATGCTTCGAATCATCGATGAGTCAGGCGATGATTATCTTTATCCTGCGGCGAATTTTCGGGTGCTCAGTGACGCGGATTCGCAGGTTCTGGAGAGAAGTATTGGGGCGATGGCGGCTTGAACCACGACAACTCGCTCTTGTCGCTCGGGTATGAGTTTTGGTGCGCTGCGAAACTCCTGTCGTCAACTCCGTCTACCACTACATCTAGAGATGTTGTTGCTTACTATCTTCCTGAACATGCGACAAAACTGATCTTCAAAGCCTTTCTCGTAAACAAGGGAGTAAGCGACAAAGCACTCAGGTGCGACTATGGTCACAACTTGCAAAAATTGGTCAACAAGGCAGCTTTACTAGGTCTTGACCAGACGCGCTTACTCTTACCGAACTGAAGTGCTTTTCGACGCTATATAAAGACAAGCTGTTGGAGTACCGCGAAGCTTGAGCGATCAAACTTCCGTCGCTCGGGAAGCTAATGGATGAAATCGAAGCACTCTATGCTGCGGTTTTCGGCGCAACGGGCGACTTCGACGGCAACAATTAATTGCCTATCTTGAACACATCGCCTATCGCCCGCAGGCACGAAGATTCTGCCGACAAGCGATTGAAGGCGTTTATATCTTCCGACGACGGGGCCACTTCTCTGTTCCGTTCGTTGCGCAATTTCAATCCGAAACTCATCCGGCTGACGCTCGGCAATACGAGCAACGCCGCCACGCTAAATGCGTTGCGCTCGGCCGCGCCAGAAATCATCGCGGCGTTCAATAGTGCGAATCGCGGGATGGTCGAGCCGGGGTAATCGGCGCAAAAAAAAAGGTCACCCCGGCTTTTTATTTGCGCCGTTAGCGCCTGCGAACTAAGCCGCTTACTAGCACTCTTCACGGAATTTTTGGCGGGCTTTGCCGTGCAATTTTTGTTCGTCAGCCTTGGCGGAACACTCCTTTGAGTTTGCCGGTTTCGCGGCTGCTTTCTTTTCAGCCTTGGCTGCTTGGGCGGCAGCAGCGGTGGCAGCTTTAGGTGCGACGACAGCGGCAGGCGTCTGGGCAAACGCTGAGGAGACGCTGAGAAGGGCGGTAGCGACGAGCGCTGAGAGTAGGACTTTAGGTGACTTCACTGGGAGATATGCCTTCGTGGTAGCGGGTTGAATACGTTGAGTCTGCGCTATTAACGTCGGTTACGGCGGCACGTTGGCGTGAGGCCGCAGTCAGGCCGGGAACTGACTTTCCTCACGTTGCGTTTTCGGCAACGACAGGGTTGGCGACTTCAACGGGTTCATCGATTGCATGGTCTTATGCAACGGTAATGGTCGAGACGTCACGCAGCCTTTCCCTCACCCCGACTATGATTTATGCCCAACAGGCTAGCGCCCAACTCGCGATGCATGAACTTTTGCTTCTTTTCTATCTCGTCGTCGCACTCATCGTACTGTCGGTGCTTGGGTATCTGGCCAATCGTTTTCCGTGGTTTGGGCTGCTTAGCGGGGCGGGATGTTTGATGGCGGCGGTGCACTTTTGGCAACGCACTTCGGCGAGCGATTTCCGCTCGGAAGGTTCGGCGGCGGGTTTGGTTTTGATGGCTATGTTTGGAATATTCGAGCTACTGCTGGTGGGCATTGGCATCAGCCTGATCGGTGCGGGAATGGCGTCGTGGCTTTTCGGGCGTGTTCGCGACCGGCAGCCGCGACCCGTAGCTGCAGAGCGAACTCACCCGTCTTTGCCCGCGAGTTTCGATGACGTTAAGACTGCAACTTCGCTATCGCCTGATGCGTTTTCAAACGATGTGCCGCGTGTAATTTCGACCGTCGCCGTTACCGATGCGACCAGCACTGCGACCGCAGCAGCGAGCGCAGTTCCCATCGCGCCTGCGCCCGAAAAACTGAGCGGCGCAGTCAAATGGCTTTGGCTCGTATTGGGGGGAATCTTCGTCTGGACTGGCGCGCGACTGATGCTTGGTTTGTCGAAAGGAATGGTCTGTGGACGCAGGGGCTGTATCGACTTTTTCGGCGTTTTTGCGTGGGTGAAATCGTGGGGCGGCCCGATGATGCTGGGCTTTGTTTATGTGGTGATTGCGGCGGGGTTCTTCTTTCTCACGTATCGCGCCTTCTTTCCCGCGACCAAACCCAAATCGTGGCTCGAAAAGTATCGCAAATAGGGTTGATTCGCTGCGCGTGAGCGCGTAACCACTGCCTCGACGCTACGATACGCG
>JBBRGY010000362.1:0-3913 GCA_038223495.1 Burkholderiales bacterium
TGCTCGTCATGGCGGAATCGGATAGGCGCTGGGGTTGCATCGTCACCGGTCCGCGGTCGCTCGCGCGCGCTGCGCGTGGCCGTGGAAAGATCCGGGACGGTGTTTGGCGTGGCGCGCGCTAGGCGGCGCCTGATATCAGGCGCGCATTGTGCCGGCGCTTCCGGCACCATTCAATGTCGCGATGCGTTCCCACAGTCGAGCGAGTTCGGCGTGCAGGTTCGCATTGTCTTCGAGATCAGCGCTGGAGCGAGCGATCAGCAGGATATCGACCGCTGGCAAATCACCGCGAGTACGGCGAAAACTGTCGCGCGCGATGCGCTTGATCCGGTTGCGACGAACCGCTTTTTTCGAAACTCGCTTGGAGATTGCAAGACCAAGGCGAGCGCCTCCGAGTTCATTGGTGGCGACTTCAGCGCTGAAATTGCGCGTGCCAACGCGCCGACTGATACCGCGCAGTCGGGCGAAATCCTGAGCTTTGAGCAGGCGTGCCGTGCGGGGGAAGGGGGCGGGCGCCGTCACGGAAAGAATCGCGTAGTCGCATTACGGGCGCCGCTGGCGCCCGTCGTATCGCTAGCTGGATCAGACAGCGAGACGCTTGCGACCTTTTGCACGACGCGCATTGATGACCTTGCGGCCACCACGTGTCTTCATGCGCGCACGAAAACCGTGGTCGCGGGCACGCTTGAGATTGCTCGGCTGATAGGTACGTTTGGTGGCCATGAGCGGGACGCCAGTAACATGGGAAAAGGGCGCGGATGATAGGCGGCGCCTGGCGCTGCGTCAAGCCGCTTGCGGGAAACCGGCCCGTTGCAGCGGCGACGGACAATCTTTGTTGAAGCCGGCGCGCCGTTTGTTCTACCCGGCCAACGGGCAGTGGTGTCGGTGGCCTTCCTGCTAGACTTGCGTGTCCTTTGGGCTTGCCGCGTGATCGTCCGCGGCTATTGCCTTCATTCCTGGAAACGCACCCACCCATGAGCGAGCTTTGGCGCCGCTGTCTTTCCCGCCTTGAGGCGGAATTCAGCGCGGAGGACATCCATACCTATCTCGCACCGTTGCAGGTCGGCGAGGACGAGTCGGGGTTCACGTTGTGGGCACCGAACGCATACACAATGGAAACTGTGCGCGAGCGGTTTCTCGATCGCATCATGACAGTGCTCGAGCACTTGGTGGGCGGTGCCGTAGCCGTCAATATCCTGGTCGGCGCACGCAATGCGATACGCACCGCTCACGGCACGACTGTCGCGCGCGCGAAACCCGTTGCCGACCGCACTTCGGCGGTGCCGAACATCGACCCCAACTACACCTTCGACAACTTCGTCGAGGGCAAATCGAACCAGCTCGGCAAGGCGGCGGCGACTCAAGTCGCGATGAACCCCGGTCGCGCCTACAACCCGTTGCTCCTGTATGGCGGTACTGGCCTCGGCAAGACACACCTCATGCACGCGGCAGGCAATTTGATGCGCGCGAACAATCCCGACGTCAAAATCCTCTATTTGCGCTCCGAACAGTTTGTCAGTGGCATGGTGCGTGCGCTGCAGCAGAAGGGCATGGACGAGTTCAAGCGGCGTTTCCGCACAGTTGATGCGCTGCTGATCGACGATATCCAGTTCTTCGCTGGCAAGAATACGACGCAGGAAGAGTTTTTTCACACCTTCAACGCGCTGTTTGAAGGCAAGCAGCAGATCATCCTGACCTGCGATCGATATCCAAAAGAAGTCGACAATCTGGAACCACGCTTGAAGTCGCGGCTGGGCTGGGGACTGAGCGTAGCGATCGAGCCGCCGGACTTCGAGACGCGAGCGGCGATCGTGCTGGCCAAGGCGCAAGCGAAAGGCGTTGAATTGCCCGAGGAAGTTGCAGTGTTGATGGCAAAGCGCATGCGTTCGAACGTGCGCGACCTGGAGGGTGCACTAAACACACTGGTAGCGCGCGCGAACTTTGAAGGAAAGCGGATCACGCAGGAATTTGCCCAGGAGACTCTGCGCGATTTGCTGACCGTGCATGCGCAGGCGATCACCATCCCCAATATCCAGAGGGTCGTGGCAGACTACTACCAGCTGCGTCTTGCTGATTTGCTTTCGAAGAAACGCAGCCGATCGATCGCGCGGCCGCGGCAAATGGCAATGACATTGGCCAAGGAATTGACCGAGCACAGCCTGCCGGAAATCGGCGATGCTTTCGGCGGGCGTGACCACACCACGGTGATGCATGCGTGTCGAACCATTCGCGATTTCCGCGAGACCGATGGCAAGTTGCGCCAGGATTGGGACAAGTTGTTGAGGACCCTGACCGAATGAACGTGAATCGATCGTTGGGGAAAAGGAACGGCTGAACTGTGGATAAGCTGTGCAGCTAACGGCGCGCAACGATTGTCCACAAATCATACACAGGCAGGTCGTGTTGTTTTACCTGTCGAGAAATGCTCGCAATCGTTTGAAGTAAAAGATGTTTCTGTTTTTTTTGCGGTTACCCACCGCGACAATAACCACAACAAGTGTCATATAAAGAAATACAACAACAGGACCGGCAGACATGCGATTCAGCATCCAAAGAGAAGCATTCCTGAAACGCCTTCAACATGTTGTTGGTGTGGTCGAACGTCGACAGACCTTGCCGGTTCTAGCAAACCTCCTCGTTGTGGTGGATTCAACCGGAGTTTCCCTTACGGGCACCGACCTTGAAGTCGAGATGGTTGCTCGAACCACGGCGGAAGATCTCGATGCGGGAGAAATCACCGTTCCAGCTCGCAAACTGTTCGATATTTGCCGGGCTCTTCCGGATGGTTGCCGGATTAAGTTCGAGCAAAACGGCGAACGCGTAACCGTGAGTGCGGGTAGGAGCCGATTCACCTTGGCAACGCTGCCTGCTACGGAATTCCCGGTAGTCGATAACATCGAACTGGTTGAGCGCGTGACGCTGTCCGAGGCGACGTTGAAGGAGTTGATGGAGCGGACGGGTTTTGCGATGGCGCACCAGGATGTCCGCTATTACCTCAATGGCATGCTTCTCGACTTGCGCGAGCATGTGCTTCGCTGTGTTGCCACCGACGGTCATCGCCTTGCGTTAGCCGAGACGCGCATCGATGCAAAGGTCGCGACGCCCCGCCAGGTTATCGTGCCGCGCAAGGGAATCAATGAACTTCAGGGACTGTTTGAATCGGGTGATGGCACTGTGGAGCTCGAGTTTGCGCGAAATCATCTGCGCGTTCGTCGCGGCGATGTGACGTTTACTTCGAAACTTATTGATGGTCGTTTTCCAGACTACGAAGCGGTGATCCCGATTGGCGCGGATAAGGAGGTTCGTGTGCAACGCGAGGTTGTTCGGGCTGCATTGCAGCGCGCGGCAATCTTGTCCAACGAAAAGTATCGCGGCGTGAAGCTCGAGGTGAGCCCGAATTGTTTGCGTATTGTTGCTCACAACCCTGAGCAAGAAGAGGCGATTGAGGAGGTCGAGGCCAGGACCGGTGTTTCGGAACTCAGCGTTGGGTTCAACGTGAATTATTTGCTGGATGCGCTCGGCGCGATCAGCACCGATGAGGTGCTCCTGTGCTTGCGGGACGGCCAATCGAGTTGCCTGATGCGCAAACCCGATTCCGAGGATACGCGGCACGTAATCATGCCGCTGCGTCTCTGAATGCAGTGTCCCCCGGACACGCGTTGATGGCCGTGTTGCATGCGTGCGAATCAACGTGGAGCTGAACTGTCTTCGTATAGCCAACTTGCGTTTGATTGAGCGGCTCGAGCTCGATTTGGAGTCGGGCTGGAATTTTTTTCTCGGGCCCAACGGGGCGGGCAAGACCAGTTTGCTGGAAGCCGCGTTTTTGCTGTCCCATGGGCGCTCGTTTCGTACGACAGCTAGGGATGCACTGGTCCGACATGGAAGCGACGGTTATTCCGTGTTTGGTGAGTTATTG
>JBBRGY010000363.1:0-3904 GCA_038223495.1 Burkholderiales bacterium
GCAATGATAATTTCGAAGAAAACGGGCAGTCGGGGTTGTCAGCAACGGGAATCAAAATTGATGCGCTTGGTTACTACTATCCGAGCGCGCCGCGACAGGGTCGATGGCGTACACGTGGCACCCTGAACATCGAAAATTCCACGCTAAAGGGTGCGTTTGAGCAGGTTGACCCGACCGGTGACCGTCAGAATCGCGTTTGCCAGACGCTGGTGCCGGTGACGCTCGCACGCTAGGCAAATCCTGTCGGGTGGCCCGCCTCACTACAATTAAGGCCCAATCTACGCACCGCCGGATAACGCCGCGCGCCCTGCACACTATGCAAAACGAAATTTCCGTTGCGGCGGACGCCGCTATCGTCGCGCCTGTCGCACTCACTCCCAAGAAAAAGCTCTTCATCCGCACCTTTGGTTGCCAGATGAATGAGTACGATTCCGACAAGATGGCGGACATTCTGGACGCCGAGACGCCTGAAGGCTTCGAGAAAACCGACACGCCGGAAAACGCTGATGTAATCCTGTTCAACACCTGCTCGGTGCGCGAGAAGGCGCAAGAGAAGGTGTTTCACGATCTCGGACGTGTTCGCGAACTCAAAAAATCCAATCCGAATCTGGTGATCGGCGTCGGCGGTTGTGTGGCGTCGCAAGAAGGCGCGGCGATTGTTGAGCGTGCGCCTTTTGTCGACGTCGTGTTCGGCCCTCAGACGTTGCATCGCTTGCCCGCGTTGATCGCTAAGCGTCGCGAAACCGGGCGCTCGCAAGTGGACATTTCGTTCCCCGAAATCGAGAAGTTCGACAACATGCCGCCTGCTCGTGTGGAGGCGGCGAGCGCGTTCGTTTCGATCATGGAAGGGTGCAGCAAATATTGCTCGTTCTGTGTGGTGCCGTACACGCGCGGTGAAGAGGTTTCACGTCCGTTTGAAGACGTGCTGACCGAGGTTGCGGAGCTGGCCATCAAGGGCGTGAAAGAGGTCACGTTGCTTGGGCAGAACGTCAATGCCTATCGTGGAAAAATGGGTGAGACGACCGACATCGCGGACTTCGCGATGCTGATCGAGTACATCGACGAAATTCCCGGCATCGAGCGCATCCGCTACACCACGAGTCATCCGCGAGAAATGAGCGCGTCCTTGATTGAGGTTTACGGACGCGTACCGAAGCTCGTGTCGCAACTGCATTTGCCGGTGCAGCACGGCTCGGATCGCATTTTGGCCGCCATGAAGCGCGGCTACACGGCGCTCGAATACAAGAGCACGATCAGGAAGCTGCGCGCTGTCCGCCCGAATATTTTGCTGACGTCGGATTTCATCGTCGGCTTTCCCGGTGAGACGCAAAAAGATCACGACCTCACGATGAAATTGATCGACGACGTGGCGTTCGATGGCGCGTTTAGTTTTGTCTATTCGGCACGACCGGGAACGCCCGCGGCCGATCTGAAAGACGACACGCCCGCCGCTGAAAAATCGCAGCGTTTGTATCAATTGCAAAAGCGTCTGGACGAGCTGTTTTTTGGCTACAGCAAGGCGATGGTCGGCACGACTGAGCGCGTGCTGGTGGAAAGCGTGTCGCGCAAAAGCAGTGACGAATTGGCGGGCCGCGCCGAGAGCATGCGCATCGTGAATTTCCCCGGCAATGCGCGACTCATCGGCGAATACGTCAACGTCAAAATCACCGACGCTGCGCCGCATAGCTTGCGCGGCGAGATGGTTTTGATCGATTGATCAATGCTGTGATCGTCGGCGAATCGCCGTTCAGCCACACTTTTCGTGCATTCGTCTCACCGCGCAGTCGCGACCCAAATCGCTTCTACACTCACGGCGAAATTATCGACCTTTTTGTCATATAGCTTTTCGCTGAAAATGCCATTGATTGGGGGCTAGCAGCGAATAGTCTTCAAAGTCGATAGATTGAATTTTTAGCACCTAGCCCCTGTGCAATGGGGCTTTAGATCATAAGTTGTACTGATTCTCACGGGAGTTTTTATGTTGTTCAGGTCTCGATCCGCTCTATTGAGCACGCTTTTTGGTGGCACTGCGTGGGTATTGGCGTCGTGCGCAACGGTGCCTCCGCCTGCTGCCACGGCTGCGGCATCCGCCGCGGCAAGTGCGCCCGTTGGTGCGCCCGCGTCATCAGCCTCCAGCGCTACCGTGGCAGGTGCGGCGCCGGTGGCCGCTGCTGGAGCAGGACGTCCGCCCGGCGCGGCCGCCGCTCCTGGCGCGCCGCGCTCCTTCGCCGATGTCATTAAGGACGCGAAACAGCAAACTGGCCTGTTCACGGTATGGACGAAAGACGAAAAAGTCTGGCTTGAGATCAAGCCTGAGCAGTTCGACCATCTCTATTATTTGCAGGCGAATATGAGCCGTGGCGTGATGGGCGATGCGGGTGCATCCATCGCCCGCGCGATGCTTCGCGGCAACATCATCACGTTCAAAAAAATCGGCAACAACGTGCAGTTGATCGCGCGTAATTTCAGCAACTACGCCAAGCCCGCGACGCCGATTGCGCTGGCCACCGCAGACGGAACGAGCGACAGTTTGCTCGCCGCTGCGACCATCGTGAGCCTTCCGCATCCCGATAATAAATCTGTGCTCGTCGAGGCCAACGCGCTCTTGCTGGGCGACATTCCGATGCTCACGTACCAATTCGACAGCGTTTATCGTGCGGGCTATAGCCTCGATCGCGCGAACTCGTACTTCAAGGAAACAACTGCGGGCGATGATGCCACGACGTTTGACGTCACTGCACATTTCTCGGTGCCCAAGCTGCCCGTGCCGTCACCGGTGCCGTCGCCAGTGCCGCCACCGCGCCCGATCAGTGGCGTGCCCGATCCACGCAGCTTCTTTATCGGTCTGTTCTACACGCTGTCAAAACTGCCTGATGAACCGATGCACGCTCGCGCGGCTGATGGTCGTATTGGCCACTTCAATCAGCCGCAGTGGGATTTCAGTGATAACGACGCTGCGTTCGCTCGCAAATACGTCGTGAACCGCTGGCGTCTTGAGAAAAAAGATCCGTCGGCCGCGCTGTCAGAACCGAAAAAACCAATCACCTACTGGCTCGATAAAAACATCCCGCTTGAATATCGCGACACCGTAAAAGCGGGCATTCTTGAATGGAACAAAGCGTTCGAAAAAATCGGCTACAAGAATGCGATTCGCGTTGAGCAACAACCTGATGACGCCAAGTGGAGCACGCACGACACCGGTCATGCGTCGGTGCGCTGGTTCGTCGATTATTCAGACGGCGCGCTCGCCGTTGGCCCGTCACGCGTTGACCCGCGCACAGGCGAAATTCTCGACGCCGACATCACCATTGGCAACGGCTGGGTAACGTTGATCCGTCGCCGCGCATTTGAGCAATATCCACGACCCATGCCAACGTCGACCGCGACGGCAATGGAAGCGGCCAGCATCGATGCTGCGAGCAGCTTTCTGCCCGCGAAGAAATCCGCCGCTCTGCCCGGCAATTTCCAGTTCGGTAACGACGCGAGCGTTGAGTTCTGTTCTGACGGGCAATCGGCGATTGAAGAGGCGAGCTTTGCGCTTGACCTTCTCTCCATGCGCGCTGGTGACGCGATGGACCCGAAAGAAGCCGAGCGCATCGTGCACGCCACGCTTAAAGACGTGGTGACGCATGAAGTCGGCCACACGCTTGGCTTGCGCCATAACTTCCGCGCCTCGACGATTTACACACAAGCGCAAATCAACGATCCCGAGTTCACCAAAGTCAACGGACTTGGCGGTTCGGTCATGGACTACAACGCGTTCAATATCGCGCTCGACAAAGAGAAGCAGGGCGAATACGTCATGAGCACGCTCGGACCGTATGACTACTGGGCCATTGAGTATGCGTACAAAGAATTGCCTGCCGCCGACGAAAAAGCCGCGCTCGAAAAAATCGCCGAGCGC
>JBBRGY010000364.1:0-3903 GCA_038223495.1 Burkholderiales bacterium
GCTGCTCGCGCCGAAACAGACGATTACCGAGACCAAAGAAGGCAAGGAAATTAAGACTGTGATCGAGCCGAAAGACAAAGACGGCAAGCCGCTTAAATACAAAACTTACTCGCTGCCGCTAACCTCCGTGCGCATCGGCGCCGTGGACGTTTACGGCGTCAACGCTATCGTGAGCGAAAAGCCCGGCCTGACGACCACCGTGATCGGTCGCGATTTTCTGAAACGCGTTGCGCCCTCCTGGTCGAACCGCACTTTGACTCTTGTTCGCCGCTAATGACTATCAAAAACGACCTTTTTCTCCGCGCTTTTACTGACGCAACGCTGCCCCGCCCGCCGATCTGGTTGATGCGCCAGGCCGGACGCTACCTGCCCGAATACAAAGCCACGCGCGCCAAAGCGGGCAGCTTTTTAGAGCTGTGTCGCTCGCCGTCTTTCTGCGCCGAGGTACTGTTGCAGCCGCTTGAGCGCTTCGATCTGGACGCGGCGATTCTGTTCTCCGACATCCTCACCGTGCCCGACGCGATGGGTCTCGGGCTCACGTTCGGCGTCGGCGAAGGTCCACGTTTTTCACGTCCGCTACGTGAGGAATCAGCCGTTAACGCGCTCGCCGTGCCCGACATGGCGAAGCTGCAATACGTGTTCGATGCGGTCGCTGAGTGCAAGCGCGCATTGACCAGAAACGGCGAGCAAAGCGTGCCGCTGATCGGCTTCTCAGGCAGCCCGTTCACGCTCGCTTGCTACATGATCGAAGGCGCGGGCTCCGCCGACGCCTTCCCGCTCACGCGGCGCATGATGTTGCAGCGTCCAGAGCTGTTCAATAAAGTGCTCGACGTCAACGTCGGCGCAGTCATCGCGTATTTGAGCGCGCAGGTTCGCGCCGGGGCCGATGCGCTCATGGTGTTCGACACCTGGGGCGGGATACTCGCGCCGCGCTTGTATCGCGAGTTTTCGCTGGCACCGATGAAGCGGATCGTCGACGCGTTGCGCGCTGAGTTTCCAAACATTCCGGTCATGCTGTTCAGTCGTGGCGCAGCGCAGAGCGTCGGTGCCATCGCCGCCAGCGGCGCGCAAGGCATAGGCGTGGATTGGCAGAGCGATCTGGTGGACGCCCGCGCCGCAGCCGGACCGAACGTCACGCTGCAAGGTAATTTTGACCCGCTATTGCTGACCACGGACGAGGCGACTATTCGCCGCGAGCTGGCGAAATCGCTCGCTGGATTTGACGCGAAGCATCGCTACATCGCCAATCTGGGTCACGGAATTACGCCGGATGCTGACCCTGCGCTGGTCGGGGTTTTGGTCGACGCGCTACGACATCTCTGATTTCGGCGAATTCACAAAAGACAAGCAAATATCGCTTGACAAAGTGCTGACTGGCCGCTCCACCGCGCCAGTTATGCACAAAAGTGACGCTTCCGTGACAGGTGAGTGCGCGCCTTCGCTGAAACCCACTGAAAACAGTGTAAACCGTTGATTTCATTGCAGATTTACTAGTCGCCACAGAATCAAGCAAGGCGGCAACAACCGCGTTCAGACGGCGTTCCAGGCGTGTCAAGTGGCAATAACTCACACATTTATCCACAGGCGTTGGGGATGAACTTTTGACAGATGTGAAGCAAACGATTTCTAGCCGAGCGAGCGGTAAGCAAGCGCTCACCCGAGTGACTGTTGAGCTGCCGCTAGCCATCGGTCGCGCGCTGGATTATGTTGCGCCCGCCGATTTGGGGATTTCGCCGAATTCCTGCGTGGAGGTCACGGTGGGCGTGAGACCGCACGTCGGTGTCGTAACGGCAGTGGCTGAAATCGATGCGGAAGCCGCCAAAAAGCTCAAACCCGTCCGCCGCGTTCTGTGCGCCGCGTTGCCAGAATCATTGATAGATCTCTCCGGATTTATCGCTGAGTATTACCAGGTGTCGCTCGGCATGGCCTGCGGCCTGATCAGCCCGATGGAGGCCGCGCCGTTGCCCGAAGCGATAACTTGGCAACTCACAGGGTCGGGCCACGATCACGTGGCGCAAATTCCCGCGCGCAGCACGGCGCGGCGCGCGCTGGTCGTTGCGCTTCGCAACGGCCTCGATGTGGACGCCATGTGCGCACTATCGTCGACGCAACGCCGCACGTTGAGCGAGTGGATCGGCCAAGGCTTCGTCGACGCGATCTATCAAAACGTGACGCAGCACGTGCAGGTGCATCCGGTACTCCCCGAATTCACCAAACCACAGCGCGACGCCGCAACCGCATTGCGCGCGACCGTCGATCACTTCGCTGTATCGCTTTTGCACGGCGTCACGGGTAGCGGCAAAACCGAGGTGTATCTCGATCTCGTCGCTACAGTGCTCAACGCAGGCAAACAAGTGTTGCTGTTGGTGCCAGAGATCAACCTCACGCCGCAACTCATCGACCGCGTGCTCAAAGCATTACCCGGCGTGCCCACCGCTGTCCTGCATTCAAAGCTGGCCGCAGGCGAGCGAAATCGCGCATGGCACCGCGTGCATTCGGGCGCAGCGCGGCTCATCATCGGCACGCGGCTCGCCGTGTTTGCGCCCGCTGCGAACTTGGGCCTCATCGTCATCGACGAAGAGCACGACGGCTCGTACAAACAAAACGAATCACCGCGCTATCACGCGCGCGACGTCGCGATTGTTCGCGCGAAGCACGCCAACATTCCCGTCGTGCTCGCCAGCGCCACGCCGAGCCTTGAAACGTGGCGCAACGTGCGCCACGCACGCAGCGACATCTATCAACACATCGTGCTCAACGAACGCGCCACCGCTGCTGCGCCGTCAGCGTTGCGCCTCGTGCCGTCACGCGGCAAACGTGTGAAATGGGGCCTCTCAGAAACGCTCGCTGACGGCATCAAGCTGCGCCTCGAACGCGGCGAGCAAAGCCTCGTGTTGGTCAACCGCCGCGGCTTCGCCTCCGCGCTGTACTGCCCGCATTGCGGCTGGAGCGCGCCGTGCAAACGCTGCGACGCGAAGATGACCCTGCACCAAACCACGCGCAACTTGCGCTGCCACCACTGCGGCTCGCAATCCGGCGTGCCGAGCAAATGCCCCGCCTGCGGCCACCCGGAATTAGTCGGCGCAGGCGTCGGCACGCAAAAGCTTGAAGCCGCGCTGATCGAAGCTTTCCCAGCCGCACGCATCGCGCGCGCCGACACCGATTCGCTCTCGGGCAAACACGCGTGGCGCGAGCTGTACGAGCGCATTCTCGCGCGCGAAGTCGACATCGTGGTCGGCACGCAAATGCTCGCCAAAGGCCACGACTTTCCAGCGCTCACGTTGGTCGGCGTCATCGATTCCGACCGCGCGCTCTTCTCCACCGATTTTCGTGCGCAGGAAGATTTGTTTGCGCTGTTAACGCAGGTCGCCGGCCGCGCCGGTCGTCATGCGCTGCCCGGCGAAGTCATGGTGCAAACCGAGTTCCCCGATCACGCCGTGTTTCAGGCGCTGCTCGCCAACGACTACGCAGGCTTCGCCGACCGCACGCTCGCCAACCGCGAAATGTTCGGCCTGCCGCCCGCCACGCGCATGGCGCTGGTGCGCGCCGAAGCGAAAGACGCGCAATCCGTCAGCGACTTTTTCACGCGCGCGCACGCTGTCCTGCGCGAAGCATTGTCATCCCGTGACGGCGAAGTGTTCGCGCCACAACCCGCCCCGCTCGCCCGCAAAGCAGACTTCACCCGCTGGACCATGACCGCGATTGCACCCAAGGTGCGACCGCTCGCAGAAGCGCTGGCGCTGTTGCGCGAAGCGATGGCTGCGGATCGCCCGAAAGTGCGCTGGGCGGTGGATGTGGATCCTTATGATTTTGGGTAGTTAGTTTGTCGAATGGCACAGAATTGCGTTCTAGCACCTAGGCAGATTATGAAACCGCACATTCGTATCCGACAAATCTGGTCAG
>JBBRGY010000365.1:0-3836 GCA_038223495.1 Burkholderiales bacterium
GCGCGCACCCGTTGTCTCCGTTCTGGGAAGTTGGGTTTTTATCAGCTTTATCGTAGAAGCGCCGCTGCATTGGGGATAGGCGCAAAAAAATTCGACTAGTCGACTATTCATCATTTTTTCCTCTAGCCCCTGTGCAATAGACGTTTCAGAGAAATGTTGCTAGCGTAGGGTGGATACCCAGCGGGGTTCCACCATCGGTCGCACGCGACCGAATTAGGCGGAACCGAAAGCGTTCCGCCCTACCGCACTCCGCCGCGATCACGCCACCTCAAAAATCCCAGCAGCGCCCATGCCGCCACCAATACACATCGTCGCGCAAACGAGTTTCGCGCCACGACGTTTGCCTTCTATGAGGGCGTGGCCGACGAGGCGTTGGCCGCTCATGCCGTACGGATGGCCAACTGCAATCGCGCCACCGTTCACGTTCAATTTTTCCAGCGGGATGCCGAGCGTGTCAGCGCAATGAAGCACCTGCACCGCGAACGCTTCGTTCAGTTCCCACAAATCAATATCAGCGACCGTCAAACCAAGACGCTTCAACAGTTTGGGCACAGCAAACACCGGCCCAATGCCCATTTCGTCCGGGTTGCAACCGGCAACCGCAAAGCCACGGAAGATGCCCAGCGGCTTCAAGCCACGCTGCTCCGCGAGCTTGCCATTCATCACCACACACGCACCTGCACCGTCGCTGAATTGCGAGGCGTTGCCGGCGCTGACCGAACCACCGGGAACGACCGTGCGGATGCTGGAAACGGCTTCATAGGTAGTGCCATCGCGCAGCCCTTCGTCTTTGGACACGGTGACCTGTTTTGTCGTCATACCAGTCTTCGGATCAGCGACGCCCGCGGTGACGGTGATCGGAACGATCTCGTCGTCAAACTTGCCCGCATCGCGTGCGGCACAGGCTTTTTGTTGGCTCTCAGCGCCGAAACGATCCATGCGCTCTTTGCTCATTTTGTAGCGCGTCGCGACGTTCTCGGCCGTCTGCATCATGTTCCAGTAGATCGTGGGCTTGTTCTTGTCGAGCCAGGAATCCTTGAACATGTGCAGGTTCATTTCCTGTTGCACGCAGGAGATCGACTCCACACCACCAGCGACGAACACATCGCCCTCGCCGGCGATGATGCGTTGCGCGGCCATCGCGATGGTTTGCAGGCCGGATGAGCAGAAACGGTTGACGGTGACACCGGCAACGCTGTCGGGCATGCCTGCGCGCAACAGCGCCTGACGCGCGATATTCCAGCCGGTTGCGCCTTCTGGATTGGCGCAGCCCATGATCACGTCATCCACTTCGGCGGCGTCAATGCCCGCTCGCTTGACGGCGTGCTCGATGGCGTGGCCGCCGAGCGTCGCGCCGTGGGTCATGTTGAACGCGCCCTTCCAGCTCTTGGCCAGGGGGGTGCGGGCGGTACTTACGATTACGGCGTCGGTCATGATGGGCCTCTCTCTAAAAATTACGGAAAAATACTAACTTCGATGGGTAGATTTTTGTCATCCTGAGCCTCAAGGGAAGGATCAGGTGGCATGCAACGTAGTTCGCCAAAAGAACATCGCTTGCATGCGACCTGATCCTTCGCTTCACTCAGGATGACAATGTTCTAGTGTCGGATCAAGGGTTTGCAACTGCGGCTACGCCTGTCGCGTTCTTAAGCAACTGAAAATAAAACTGAATCATTTCGGTGTAGTTCGCTATCGAGATGCGCTCGTTAGTGCCATGAAAACGCACGAGATCGTTCGGGCCTGCGCGCACTGGCGAGAACTTGTAGACGTTGTCGGCAATGTCGTCAAAGTAGCGGGAATCGGTGGCACCCAGCATCAGGCTCGGCGCGACGATCACGTCGGGTTGCAACTGGCGAATGCTTTTGGCAATGGCCTGATAGCCGGGCGCATCAGTCCGCGCAACCTTCGATGGCTCGGAAAAACCGGGATGCTTGGCGGCCTTGATCGGCGCTTCACCCACGGCCAGCAATGTGTGTTTGATCACGTCGTCCGACGTGTCGCCGGGTAACACCCGAAAATTCACTTTGGCTTCGGCGCGACCGGGTAAAACATTGTCACGTTCTCCGGCGTTCATAACTGTCAGCGCGGTCGTTGTGCGCATGAGTGCTGCGGTGCTGGCGCTTTTCGACAATTGCGATTCGATTAATGGTTTGGTCAGCCACAAATTCGATAGCGCGACGCGATTGGTAAGCGATGTCATCTCGGGCGCCAGGGTGTCGAACATGTCGCCTGCAAGCCCACGAATCTGCACAGGAAATTGTTTGTCTTCCAGCCGGGACAGCGCCGCGCTCATCATGCCAATCGCGCTTTCACGCGGCGTTGGCGGCGGCATCGAGGAATGGCCAGGTGTGGCCGTTGCGCTCAGAATCACTGTGAGATAGCCCTTCTCAGCCATACCGACCAGTGCGGCCGGTTTGTCGAGGCCTTTCAGGATGCCTTCGATGATCAGCGTGCCTTCATCGAGGATGAAATCGAGCTTGACGTTTTCGGCTTTGAAACGTTTCGCCAGCACCTCAGCGCCGCGATGGCCGGACACTTCTTCGTCCTGGCCAAAGAAAAGATAAACCGTTTGCTTTGGCTGAAATCCGGATGCGACCAACATCTCGACGGCCTCAAGCTGGGAGAAAAGATTGCTCTTGTTGTCCCAGGCCCCACGGCCCCAAATGAAGCCGCCATCGATCACGCCCGAGAACGGTGGCTGCTGCCAGTCCTTTTCAGTGCCCGGTGCGACCGGCACCACGTCCTGATGCGCGAACAGCGCGATGCCTTTAGCCTTAGCGTCGCTGCCCGGCCACGTGTAGAGCAGGCCGTAGCTACCGACCAGTTCGCGCTTGAGCGTGGCATGCAGTTTCGGATAGCTCGTTTGAATGTGTTGATGCAGCGCTTTGAACGCATCTGCGCTCGCTTCGGCGTCGGTTGCGGAAGAGATGGTTTGCAGTTTTACGGCGGTTGACAGGCGGGAGGCTGCCGCTGCGGAGTCGACGGTGACCGGTTTTTCAGGGGCGACTTGCAGCTGTTTTGACGTAGTGAGCAAAGTCTTGCCAGCGATGATGAGAATCAACGCGAGCAACACCGCCAGAACACCGAATACCAGTTTACGAATCACTCAATGCCTCCCTTGCCACATGCCTCCCCTGCGACAGTAGGGGAGGTGCCCCGAAAGGGGCGGAGGGGTTGTGATCGTATTGCACAAATGGTTCCGCACGCTGCGCAACCCCTCTGTCGGCGCCGCCGACATCTCCCCTACTTCGCAGGGGAGACTGGAACACGCTAGCTAAACGACTTACCTTCAGCGACCAATTTTTTAAGCAACGGCGCAGGCTCCCAGAACTTCGCATCATCGAGCGGATTCTGCTGAAACTTCTTCATCATCTGAACCACATTGAACAGGCCGATCTGGTTGGCGTAGTTCATCGGTCCACCGCGCTGTGGTGGGAAGCCGTAGCCGAAGATGTAGACGATATCTATGTCGCTGGCCTTGTTGGCAATGCCTTCTTCGAGAATGTGCGCCGCTTCATTTACGAGCGAAAACACGAGACGATGCACGATCTCATCATCAGAAATTTTGCGTGGCGTGATGCCGAGCGTTTCACGATGTTTGGCGACCATCGCCTCAACATCAGCATTTGGAATGGCGTCGCGTTTGCCCGGCAGATAGTCGTACCAACCCTTGCCAACCTTCTGTCCGAAGCGACCCATTTCGCAAAGCAGATCGGCGGTTTTGCTGTAACGCAAATTTGGCTTGTCTAGGTAGCGACGTTTACGAATCGCCCAGCCGATGTCATTACCCGCGAGGTCACCCATGCGGAACGGGCCCATCGCAAAGCCGAATTTTT
>JBBRGY010000366.1:0-3824 GCA_038223495.1 Burkholderiales bacterium
GAGCGCGCAAAAGGGCGGCGTGCTGCCGATCTCACAGCAGTCGATTTTTATCCTCGCGAGCCTCGCCTATCACGGCTACGAGGGTGTCGCGCTGTTGGACGACGAAAAGCCGCGACTGGTGGCAGACCTTGGTAGCAAGAATTTTTTGATGCTGCGCAATCACGGTCTACTGACCGTAGCGCCGACGATTGCCGACGCGTTTCAGCAGATGTATTTTTTCGAAGCAACCTGCACGATTCAGGTTCGGGCGCAGGCGGGTGGCGGCGAACTGTTGATGATTCCGCAAGCCATCATCGACATGGCGCAGGCACAGGCAAAGCAGGCGACGAAGGGTAAGGGCGGCATGATTAGCTGGCCGGGGTTATTGCGTCGCCTGGATCGCAAATTTCCCGGCTACGATCAATAGCGCGTTTCGCTTGAGCGAACACTCGATTAGCGTGAACTAGCATAAGAAAGAGCCAGAAGGAGCACCGTGTCGGATACGTTAAATCGAACAGAATTGTTCACAGGCACGATGCCCGTTGCAGAGCGTCAACGCTTTGATGTGACGGCGCTGGAGTCGTATCTGCGGACGCATATCGATGGCTTCGATGGCCCGCTAAGCGTTGAGCAATTCAAGGGTGGGCAATCCAACCCGACATTCAAGCTAATTACGCCCAAAAAGACTTATGTGCTGCGTTCGAAGCCCGGGCCTGCGGCAAAACTGCTGCCGTCGGCTCACGCGATAGACCGTGAATTTCGCGTCATGAGCGGACTGTTTGGGAGCGATGTTCCCGTCGCGAAAATGCACACGTTATGCGAAGACGAATCGGTCATCGGCCGTGCGTTTTACGTGATGGATTTTGTCGATGGCCGGGTGCTGTGGGATCCGCAGCTTCCGGGCATGGCTCCGGAACAACGTGCCGCTATTTTCGACGAGATGAATCGCGTGATCGCAGCTCTGCACAAGGTGGATTTCGCTTCGGCGGGCTTGTCCGAATACGGCAAACACGAGGGCTATCTCGCACGGCAAATTGCGCGCTGGAGCAAGCAGTATCGCGCCTCGGAAACTGAATCGATCCCAGCGATGGACGACTTGATTGAGTGGTTGCCTGCCCACATTCCGGCCGGTGAGGAGACGAGCATCGTGCACGGCGACTACCGTCTTGACAATATGATTTTTCATGCGACGGAGCCACGCATTCTGGCAGTGCTGGATTGGGAGCTTTCAACGCTCGGTCATCCGCTGGCCGACTTCGCCTATCACTGTATGGCGTGGTATTTGCCCCCCGGCGCCGGGCGCGGGCTTGGCGGCGTTGATCTCACCGGTAGTGGAATTCCGAACGTTCAGGATTACATCGCGCGTTATTGCCAGCGCACTGGACGTCAGAACGGCATTCCCAATTTTGAGTTCTACATGGCCTACAACATGTTCCGCATGGCGGGCATTTTGCAGGGCATCATGAAGCGTGTGGTTGACGGTACGGCCGCGAGCGCGCAGGCCGTGGCAATGGGCAAATCAACGCGACCGATTGCCGAGCAGGGTTGGGCCGTCGCGCAACAAATTCCGCAATAAATAACGAACAGCTAAGGAGCAAGTCAATGGATTTCCAGCACAGCGACAAAGTCAAACACTATCAGGCAGAACTGCTGCGATTTTTTGATCAGCACATCTATCCGAACGAGCATCGCTACGAACAAGACGTCGCCGACAACACGGCAGCGGGCAAGCGCTGGACACCGACCCGGATCATCGAAGAATTGAAGCCGCTCGCGCGCAAAGCGGGGCTGTGGAATTTGTTCTGCCCACACTCGGAATATGGTGCAGGATTGAACAACATGGAATACGCGCCGCTCGCCGAGATCACGGGCCGGGTGCCGTGGGCACCCGAAGTGTTCAACTGCTCTGCGCCGGACACCGGCAATATGGAAACCATCATCCAGTACGCGAGCGCCGAGAAAAAGGCCGAGTGGTTGCCACGCCTGCTCGCCGGTGAAATTCGTTCCGCATTTGCGATGACCGAACCGGGTGTAGCGTCAAGCGATGCCACGAACATCGAAACCTCCATCATTCGCGATGGTGACGACTACGTGATCAATGGCCGAAAATGGTGGATCTCCGGCGCGGGCGATCCCCGCTGCGCGGTCTACATCGTGATGGGCAAGAGCGATACGTCCGCGCCTAAACATTTGCAGCAATCGATGATTTTGGTGCCCGCCGACACGCCGGGCGTCACTGTCGTACGTCCGCTCACTGTGTTTGGTTACGACGACGCACCGCACGGGCATTGCGAAATGACGTTCGAGAATGTTCGCGTGCCAGCAAACAATATGTTGCTCGGCGAAGGGCGTGGCTTTGAGATCGCTCAGGGCCGCCTCGGGCCGGGTCGAATTCACCACTGCATGCGTCTGATTGGCTTGTCCGAACGCGCACTGGAACTCATGTGTAAACGCCTCACGCAACGCGTGGCCTTCGGCAAACCCATCGCCGCACAGACGGTCTGGCACGAGCGTATCGGCGAAGCCCGCTGCATGATCGATCAGGCGCGCCTTCTCACGTTAAACGCAGCATGGATGATGGACGTTGCGGGCAACAAAGTCGCCAAACAAAACATCGCCATGATCAAAGTTGTCGCTCCGAACGTGGCCTGTCAGGTCATCGACTGGGCAATGCAGGCGCACGGCGGCGGCGGCATGAGCGGCGATTTCCCGCTCGCGTACGCGTACACGGCGGCACGCACACTGCGCTTTGCGGACGGCCCGGATGAGGTGCATCGCGCGGCGATTGCCAAACAGGAGTTGGGGAAGTACGTTTCGCGGTAGTGGTTGAAACTGATAACGCAGACTGAGTTGCAAATACTGTAAATACGTACATAATTCATGCGGCGCAACCATTTTCTGTTGCGCCAGAAAGCGTGAATCATGAGCATCAAAGACTGGCCTGCTGACGACCGTCCACGCGAGAAACTGCTGGCGCTGGGTGCGGGAGCGCTGAGCGACGCGGAGTTGCTGGCGATCTTTCTCCGTGTTGGCGTGACGGGCAAGAGCGCGGTCGAGCTCGCGCGCGAATTGTTGCAGCGCTTTGGCTCGGTCGCTGGCATCGTCGCCGCGCCAGCCGACGAATTTTGCGCGGTACATGGCATGGGCGAGGCGAAATTCGTGCAATTTCAGGCGAGCATTGAGCTGGCGCGCCGCGCGCTGGCGAGCGCGATGAGCGAGCGGCCCATGCTTAACACGCCGGACATCGTGAAAGACTATTTGCGTCTGTCGCTGGGTCACGAGCGTGTGGAAGTTTTTGTGGCGCAGTGGCTTGACGCACAGCATCGCCTGATTGAAATGCAGATTCTGTTTCGCGGAACGCTCACGCAAACGAGCGTGTACCCACGCGAAGTCGTGCGCGCCGCGCTTGCGAAAAACGCGGCGGCCGTGATTCTCGCGCATAACCATCCGTCCGGCTCAACGGCCCCCAGTCAGGCGGATCGCTCCTTGACGCAGATCCTCAAAAGTGCGTTGGCGCTGGTCGATGTCACGGTGCTCGATCACTGCATCGTCGGACGCGGTGAAACGCATTCTGCGGTGCGTTCAATGGCGATGATGGGGGACATGTAACAGCATCAGCTTTTTCGTGTAACGGCCTTTTCGAGCGGGCTAGCGTTGATAAAGCGCATTTGTCGACTATTGCGCTAAATTATTCTTAGCCCCTATAGAATGGTCGTTTCGGCAAAAAGTTGTTACTCCCAAAAAACAACTACAAACGTGTGTAACCGTGTTGGCACGATTGCCGTCCCGCATCCGCCACAAACAACACTCAGTCGCGCCTAGCGACGCGATCTTGGGTGCCCCGT
>JBBRGY010000367.1:0-3824 GCA_038223495.1 Burkholderiales bacterium
GAATGTGTGAACTACCGAGACGGTCGCTAAGGTCAAAGGCGAAGCGCGTTAAACCAACGCGCGGCGAACCAAACGTGTACAGCTCAGGCTGCCCGATGCCGCGCTGGCGGCAGTACGCAGCAGTGAGCGTAGCGAGGGCACCACCTAGGCTGTGTCCGACACAGTGCACTATTGAAGGATTGCGGCCGCGCAAAAACGTGTCGAGCTCGTGCGAGAACGAGCTCCATGTTTCCATAAAACCGGCATGAACCGACGAGCCCGTCGGGCCGCCGCGCACGCCGAAGTTGGCGTCGGTGCACCAGTCGGCGGGGACGTCGGTGCCACGGTGCGCGATGAGGACTTCCCCCTGATAAGGGCCGGTACCCGAAGCGAAATAGCCAAAGCCGCTGACTTCTTTCCAGACAATCAGGCCGCCACTGGTGCCCTGAAATCTTGAATTGTCGCCGACGCTAAACATGCCTTCGCAGCCGAGCTCAAAGCCAAGCGCCGCCGCCTGCGACACTGAAACATCACGTAGCGAATAAACGCCATTCGCGATTTTTGCGGCTTGAACAGGACTGAGTGTCGGCATGGTGCGCTTTCTAGGTTAAAGCGACGTACGGTGAGTACGTTCGATTGAGGTAAACCTGCAGGACTGGCGATTTGGCAGCAAAAAACTGATGTCGCCTCCCTTGCGTGGACGCAATCGACAGGGTCAAAGTGACATTGCTGCGACATTTATTTCGCGATCAGTCGAAATCGCAGATTCCGAACACTTTTCCGCTACGGTGCTCAGGCGATTCAAGCCGACACTGAATGGAGATCGGCTTCGCCAAATCACGATACGGCACCATGCCCTTGTTATCGTCGAAATACATCAGTTCGCCGTTATCGTCGTAGTTCCGCTTGTTCAGGCTCCACGCCTGATAGCTCTTGCCCCCGTGCTGAAGGATGATCTTTTGAAAGACGTTCGGTTCGTGCGGCAACAAGGCACCGGCCAGCATTTTGCGTTTGATCGCTGGAAAACTAAACGCTCCGTCAGCCCCGGTGGTCGCTACGTCGTTGACCGTTTCTTTCCCCCACGTCCAGCGGGTTTCACGTTCAAGCGTGGCGCCCGCAACGGGCTTGCCTTGCGACGTAACCACGCCGCGTACCGCCGAAAAAATAACTACTTCACTCATTGCATTGACCTCATTGCAGCCGACGGTTGAAAGTGCAAGCGGCACAACCAGCGCCCGCAGCGCGACGCTAAATCGGGCGCTCAAGAAATATTTAAAAATATGCACAGGAAATGCCTCGTTGTCCGAAGTTGACTAGTTGGGCAAACGTTAATATTAGCCCGCATTCGGAAAGTTGTCAGCAGACGTCTGCTCTGAAAATTCGCATTCAGCTTTTTGTTGAAACCAATATTTAATGGGGGCTAGTGGCGATATTGTTCGTTTATCGACTATCGCACTATATGAATGTCAGCCCCGGTGCAACGGTCATTTCATTAAAAAGCTGATACACATAAGAAAGATGCCGATGACGCTTGGGAACGGGTTGAAAATATCGCGCCACCTACATGAAGGAATCGTGGACATTGCACATTTTGTGTGTCTTCAGTTATCTATGGCAGCGAGAAATATGTGTTTGCTGGCCTGCGTGGCGCTGGCGACCTTAGTGCAGTCGGCCGCCGCGTTTCCACTGCAATGGGCGTCCGAGGTGCCGTACGTCGCGCCGTTGGGCGGGCTAGCCGAAACACAAGGCTGGCGGTTAGTTGGAAGCGCTCTGTATGTTGCCAATAACCGCACCATTACAAAGCTTGATGCGCTGACAGGGGCGACACAATGGACGCGAGAGGTGGGTGCCAGCCCTACATTTCGCGTTATGCAGGACGGCGGAATCGTGACGCTGTCTTTTGCGACCGGCTCAAGCCAGGGCTCCGCCACTGCCACTTCAATACTGACTCGCCTTGACCCGTCCGGTGCGGTGTTGTGGTCGAATCCAATTGCAACGCCGACAGGTTCTTTTTCGAGCCTTGTGCGGGCCGATACGGCCGCAAACGCTGTTGCCATCGAGTTCGGCAGTTCGGATGGAATGGCGGCAATGTTTGACGAGACAGGGGTCCAGCTGTGGCGGCGCGCAGGTCGCGCTGGCTGCGTCATTGGCGGTACCGGCGCGATGCTCTGCGCGTCAAGTGCTTCGACGAAATTGTTCGCACGTGCTGATGGCGCGCTCGTCGCGGAGCGCACGTATGCGGGGGTTGAGAGTGGCTATCTTCCGCAGGTACTTGCCAATACCGATGGCTCGTTCACAGTCGGTCGTGACACCGTAGGATTTAACGCACAACGATGACTCGCCAGCGGCGTGGTGGCTGCGACGTTCGCGCTGCCGACGGCTCGGTCGAAATGGGTGTTTAGATCCAATGGCGGTGCGTTTGCCTACCAATTTGACAATACGCAATCAGGGGGCAATGCAGTCACCGCGTACGTGTCGTCGTTCTCACCATCGGGAGCGATCGAGTGGCAGTTGAGTTATCCAGAGACCTCCGACTACAACCAAGCGCTGGCGAGCGGAGACGCCTTGTACTTGGGACGTTACTGGGGTGGCCTGACGCGCGTTGATAAGTTTGGCGTGTCGAAGTTCGAAAACTTTCCGGTCGCGTTGTCTGAAGCCGCGCTGGTTGGTAACGATTTTCTATGGGCGGCGGGTGGCCCGCTGGTTCTCCAGCGAGTGGATAGCACGCTCGTCTGGTCGAAACAGCAATTCGAACTCTCCGACAATGCGGGTTCGTATAGTTGCGATCCGCAGCTTTTTTTCAATGAGCAGAGCATTGGGGCGACGCGCTTGGTTGCGCAAAATACGCCCGCCGTACTCGATCTGTTCGATCGTAATACGGGGACGATGTCGGCGGTAGTTACGCCGCCGTCGGTGGACATTAACCTGCGCGATTCGTATGGACTTGGTGCCCAGCATTGCCGCACCGCAGTGGATGTCGGGCGCAATGTTTTTCAAGTGATCGCGACTCGAGCGGCTGACGGAGTCCTTTCGTGGGTCGTACGCGTGACAAACCCCGCCGGAAATGTAGTGCGTGTGAGTGCGCCAGTAACGCTTTCAGCACAGGACACCCAAATCGTCCGACGCGACGTTCAGGTTTTGCCAGACGGTTCGTACTACGTTCAAGTCAACGATACGTTGAGTCAATTCAACGGGGCGGGGCAAACGCTTTGGACATCCACTCTGCCGGGTGTTGGATTCGGCTATGGTGGTGCTCGCCTGCTGCAGGACACATCTGGCGGCGTCTTTGTCACCTCCGGGAATTTCTTGCGCCGATATTCAAGCACTGGTGAATTGCTTTGGGACATCACCATTTCAAGCTATGTCCGCGTCTGGCAGCTGGCGCCCGACGGCGGCTTGTTTGTGGTGTTCAGCGGTTCGGGTGCCGACACGCTGGAGAAGCTTTCGCCAACGGGGCAAAGTGTCTGGGCGAACACGCTGGTGCTGTCCGGTGGCGTGCAAACCTGGCCAGAATTTACTCAGATTGGTAGTCTGCCAGCAGGCGGGGCTTTTGTTGCCGGTTGCTACACGGTCAACTTCACCCGAAAGCTAGCTATGGTTTTGGGTTTCTCGGCGAGCGGAAATCGGCAATTTTTCACCACGCTGCCGGGAACATCTCCCGCCTTCGATACGTGCGTCAGTTCAGTCACTTCGCTTTCAGACGAAAGTATTATGGTTGCGGTTAACCAAACTTACTGGGCCAGCTCGCGTCAGGAACCGCTCCCCGCCTGGAATACTGGCACCTTTCGATTGAAGCCGACGGGCGAGGTCGCAAACACTTGGCTAGACCTTGATCGAACGGCACT
>JBBRGY010000368.1:0-3823 GCA_038223495.1 Burkholderiales bacterium
TCTGGTAGCCCGCCCGATGCCATTTGGCGACGCGTTTGGCCACTGCTTTAATGCGCTCGACTGAGCCCATCGACGTGCCGCCGTATTTGTGAACGACTAAAGACATAATTTTTATTGGGTAGGGCGGGCACTCTGTGCCCACGCGGTTGGAATTAGCTAGCCGAATGGTGGGCCCGGGGCGCCCACCCTACGCGTCAAATTCGCTTAAAAATCACTGTACTGTTAGTGCCGCCAAAACCAAAACTGTTGGACATCGCCACATCAATCTTCTTCTGACGCGCAGTGTTCGGCACCAGGTCCAATTCAACGGCTGGATCCTGCTTGTGCAGATTGATCGTCGGCGGAATGATCCCATCCTGCAGGGCAAGAATGCTGAATACGGCCTCAGCACCTGCGGCAGCGCCCAGAAGATGGCCTGTCATCGATTTGGTGGAGCTCACCATTATTTTTTTAGCGGCGTCTCCAAACGCACTCTTGAGCGCAGTGGCTTCGGCGAGATCGCCGAGCGGTGTGGAAGTGCCGTGGGCATTGACGTAATCGACGTCCGATGCGTTCAAGCCCGCGTTTTTAAGCGCGTTGACCATGCAACGACGCGCGCCATCGCCGTCTTCTCGTGGCGCGGTTACGTGATAGGCATCGCCAGAAACGCCATAGCCGATGAGCTCGCAATAAATCTTTGCACCACGCGCTTTTGCGTGCTCCAGCTCTTCGATCACGAGCACACCCGCGCCTTCGCCAAGTACGAAGCCGTCGCGATCCACGTCCCACGGACGGCTCGCCGCGGTCGGATCATCATTGCGCGTCGACAGTGCCCGCGCCGCATTGAAGCCGCCGATACCCAGCTCGCACACGGCCGCCTCAGAACCACCAACCACCATCACGTCGGCATCACCGTACTCGATCTTTCGCATGCTCTCGCCGATGCAATGGTTCGCGGTGCTGCATGCGGTCACTGCCGCCATGTTCGCGCCCTGAAAACCATACTCAATCGAGATCAAACCGGAAATCATGTTGATGATCGAACCGGGGATGAAAAACGGAGAAATCTTGCGCGGACCGCCGTCGCGCAGCGCGTAAGCCGTTTCCATGATCAACGGCAAGCCACCAATGCCGGAGCCAATCGACAAACCGTAGCGCTCGGGATCGGCAGGGTGCGGCGTAATGCCCGCGTCGGCCAATGCTTCCTTGGCAGCCGCAATGCCAAAATGAATAAACGAGTCGTAACGACGCGCTTCTTTGCCGGACATGAACTGCGCCGGATCGAAGCCTTTGACTTCGCCAGCAATGTGTGTGTTGAAGGGCGCAGAATCAAACCGGGTGATCGGGCCAATGCCAGAACGACCATTCGTGATCGAGTCCCACGCGGCCGCAACACCAATGCCCACAGGGCTCACGATGCCCAAGCCGGTAACGACGACGCGACGCTGTCTTGTTGTCATGGAGAAAAACTTTTCAAAAACAAAAAAGGCGGCTCACTGGCCGCCTTTTAAACATGCTCAAAGGCGACGACCTTGAGGTTTACTTCTTGTGCGAGGTGACGTAGTCAATCGCAAGTTGCACCGTCGTAATTTTCTCGGCTTCTTCATCCGGAATTTCGGTGCCGAAGTCTTCTTCGAGCGCCATCACGAGCTCGACGGTGTCGAGCGAATCGGCACCGAGGTCATCTACAAAAGACGACTCGTTTTTAATGTCTGCCTCGGCTACGCCCAATTGGTCGGCAACGATTTTTCTAACGCGGGCTTCGATATCACTCATGGCAAATCCTTGATGGATCCTTTAATGGAAAAACGGCTTAAAGCCGAATTCAGGAATTTTAGCAAAGGAATCAACGTGACGACCAACATCTGTCTCACACGTAATCAATCGCTAAGTCCCGGCAACGTCTACGAACTCAGCTGAAATACATACCACCGTTCACGTGTAGCGTCGTACCGGTGACATATCCGGCGTGCTCATCACACAAAAATTTCACGGCAAACGCGACGTCGTCAGGCGTTCCAAGCCGGCCCGCAGGGATCATTTCGACGAGTTTTGTGCGTTGCGCCTCGGGCAACGCCTGCGTCATGTCGGTATCGATAAAGCCCGGCGCGACCAGATTCACCGTGATTCCACGCGATCCAAGCTCCGCCGCCAGTGATTTGGTCATGCCAATCAAACCAGCTTTGGCCGCAGCGTAGTTGACCTGCCCGGCATTTCCCATCGAGCCAACGACCGAGCCAATGTTCACCACCCGCCCAAAGCGCGCCTTCATCATGGGGCGACTCACCGCTCGGGTCAGTCGGAAAACGCTCTTGAGATTGGTATCCATCACCGCATCCCAATCGTCATCCTTCATACGCATCAGAAGCGTGTCGCGCGTGATGCCAGCATTGTTGATGAGAATCGCAACCGCGCCCTCTTTTGCGTCAATATCCTTAAGCGTTGCATCAATAGCCGCTGTATCGGTGACGTTAAGCACCACGCCACGCCCACCAAACGGACTCAGCGCTTCGGTAATTTTGTCGGCACCTGCCTGAGAGGTAGCGGTGCCAATGACCTTCGCACCCGCTTCTGCAAGCATCCTGGCGATGGCGGCCCCGATGCCACGCGTGGCCCCGGTAACGAGCGTAACTTTATCTTTCATGAGCAGCACCAATGTCGGCGAACATAAGAAACTGAATTAGAGCACGCCACTGTCAGCGATAGATTCAAGTAGCGGCGCTACCAGATCAGACCTAAACCGGCGCCACTCCGTGCATCGTCGCACAAACACAAAATGTGACTCCGATTTGATCGTCATCACGTTGGCTCGCATTCGTCCGCGCTAAAACTAAAGCACTGACGCGCGGGTGAGGGCCCGTGCGATGTGATTAAAAAATGGATGTCGTATGTCCCAAGCTGTGTCACGAGAGAGAATCGTTCAGAACCCCGATGAGTTGGAATCGTTACTCGACGCGCATGCCGCGTCGAGCTCGGCGTACGGTCAACTTCTAAATCGCGCCGATCCGCCCGGAAGTCAGGAGATTGAGCGAGCTCGCCTCCTTATCGCGACGTGTTCGGACACCGCTAGCCCTGCAATGCTGGAGATTGCGCGGCAAACGCTGCATGCGGTGCGCGACCTCCCTCAAGTCGACCTGACTCACTTTAATCTCGCGCCGGCCGCCATTTCGCTGCTTGGCAGCGCCGTGGCTGAACGCTATCGTGTTGCCCCGGTGATGCTCTGGCGCGAAGCCATTGTGCTCGCCGTTGCTGAACTGCCCGACGAAGACGCGCTGGATGTGCTTCGCTTTGCTGTACAGCGGCATATCGTCTTTGTCCGTGCACAGGCCGTGCAAATTGATGAGGCCATCAACCGCATCTACCGTTCGGCTCAGGAGGCGGCAGAGCTGCGCACACTCACAGAACTCGCGCTCGAACAGGAGCAGCACGCCGAGCAGGACGAAACCCGCCCATGGCGTGACGCCGAGCATGTGGCCAAGCGCGCGCCAATCGTCAATCTGGTTGATACGCTGCTGCGCGAAGGCGTGAAGCTGCGCGCGTCCGACATTCATATCCGTCCAGCAAAGCATGAGTTTGAGGTGCTGTATCGGATCGACGGCACGTTGGTGCCGATGCGCAATCTGCGTTCAGCACTGCTGCCATCGGTGGTGAGCCGGATCAAAATTCTCGCTTCACTTGACATCACCGAGCGTCGAATTCCGCAAGATGGACGGATTCGCCTGCTGCTCACCGACCAGCCCATTGATCTGCGTATCTTGATCATTCCGGTGCAATACGGTGAGAGCGTGGTGATTCGAATTCTGGACAAAAGCGCTGGTCTACGCTCGGTTGATGAGATCGGTTT
>JBBRGY010000369.1:0-3795 GCA_038223495.1 Burkholderiales bacterium
CGTAAAAGCCAGCAGCTCTGGCATCGACATTTTTGTGAGCGGGCCGATGATCTCGTGAACATCGCCACCAGAACAAAAGTTTCCGCCTTCGCCGCTCAAGATGACGGCCTTGATGTCGGTCGCGTAGACCAGATCACGAAACAGATTGCGCAGTTCGGCGTACGAATCAAACGTCAACGGATTTTTTCGATCTGGACGATTGAGTGTGACGTGGGCGATGCGGCGCTCGGCATCGCCCGATGTGACAAAGCGAAAGTGTTTCGCCGTGTGGTCCGCCATCGAACGAAAGCCGCTCGCCATCGGGTTATTTGCGTTCACAGTACCGCCTCCGCTGCATTGATATGTTGTTTAACTTTGCCGAGCAGCGCGTGCAACGTCTCGACTTCTCGCTCGGTAAGGCCCGCGAGTGACTCGACGATCCAGCCCTCATGCACGTTAGCCATTTCGGCAAACGCTTTTTTTCCATTCGGCGTCAAGCGAATTAAGAGCGCGCGTCGATCGCCTTCCAGCGGCACACGTTGCACCATGCCTTCCGCTTCAAGCTGGTCGGTGATGCCGGTAACGTTTCCGCCCGTCACCATCATCCGCCGCGACAGTTCATTCATCTTCAGACCGTCAGGGGCTCGTTCCAGCTGCGCCATCAAATCAAAGCGCGGCAGCGTCGTTTCAAATTGCTCGCGCAGGCGCGATCTGACCTGTTGCTCGATGAGCTGCGTGCAGGTCAACAGGCGCAGCCACAACCGCAAAGCGTCGTGGTGATCGTCACGGGCGCGGGCTTCGAGATCCATCGCTCACTGCTCCAATTGCTTTGCGGCGATTTCTGCAGCGCTCAGGCCAGCGAGCGTTGCTGCCACCGCCTTATCCTTCGCCAAATTCCGGTACAGCTGATCGCGCCCACTCAAATACTGTTTCGGCCAGTCAATCGCGCGACTTCCCAGTTTTGCAGCCTCATGCAAAGTCCACGCGGGATCGGCGAGATGTGGCCGCGCCACTGCGCACAAATCTGCGCGGCCCGCAGCGATGATGCTGTTTACGTGATCCGCCCCAAACACCGAACCGACGGCAATCGTTCGAATGCCCACTTGGTTGCGGATACGATCCGCGAAGGGTGTTTGATACATGCGGCCGTAGATGGGCTGCGAGTCACGTGTCGTCTGGCCCGACGACACATCGATGAAGTCCGCGCCTGCCTCTTTGAACAGTCGCGCGACAGCAATCGCGTCGTCTGCCGTGTTGCCACCCGGCGCCCAGTCATGTGCAGAAATACGAACGCTCATCGGCAAGTGATCCGGCCACACTGCCCTCACTGCACGGAAAAATTCGAGCGGATAACGGCAGCGATTTTCGATGCTGCCACCGTATTCATCAGTGCGTTTGTTGGTCAAAGGACAGATGAAAGCTGAGAGCAAATAGCCATGCGCGCAATGCAATTCAAGCCAGTCAAATCCAGCGTGTGCGGCGCGCTCTGTTGCTGCCACAAACTGCGCAGTCACCTCGCGCATGTCGTCCGGTGTCATTGCCTTCGGCGTCTGATTCTGAGGGCCGTATGACACGGCGCTCGCCGCCAACAAGGGCCAGTTTTCTGACACCCGAGGCTCATCGGCAGATTCCCAGCCAAGCTGGGTCGAGCCCTTTGGCCCACTATGCCCGATTTGCATGGCAATTTTGGCACTCGTCGACGCATGCACGAAACGCACAATGCGACGCCAAGCCTGCATCTGCACGTCGTTCCAAAGACCGGGGCAACCCGAAGTAATACGTCCCTCTGGCGATGGGCACGTCATTTCCGCAAAAATCAAACCGGCACCACCGAGCGCACGAGCACCCAGATGCACCAGATGAAAATCCTGTGGCAGGCCATCGACGGCTGAATACATTGCCATCGGGGAGACGACGACACGGTTTTTGAGTGTGACACTACGCACGGTGAGCGGTAAAAGCATGGGCGGTGCCACACCTTTGCTTGGGTCAGCGGCGCTCTCCCCATCTTGGCTCGCCATCCACTGCTCATAGCCACCCAGCCATTTCGCGTCGCGTTCACGCAAATTCTCATGGCTAATGCGTTGTGACCGCGTCAACAGCGAATACGCAAACTGCTCCACTTCCATCGCGGTGTAGCGATCGACATTCTCAAACCACTCAGTGGAATTTCGCGCTGCGTTTTGTATCTTCAGCACTTCAACCGAGCGCACGGCTTCGTAAGCCGCCAAGGTCCCGCGCATGTCATGATCGCCATGCGAAGCGAAGGCGCGGGCAAGCTCAATCGCATCTTCAAGCGCCAGCTTAGTTCCCGAACCAATCGAGAAGTGTGCCGTGTGCGCCGCGTCGCCCATCAGCACAACGGGGATCGCGCAGTTCCAATGCGTCCAGGTCTTACAGATCACGCGCGGAAAACGAATCCAGATCGCTGAACCGCGTTGATGCGTGGCGTTTGATAACAGCGCGTTGCCGTCGAGATATTTCGCGAATAATTTCTCACAAAACGCGATCGCGTCGGCCTGCTGCATTGCGTCCAGACCATGCGCCTTCCAGACTTCCTCCGGCGTTTCGACGATGAACGTAGACGTCTCGTCGTCGTATTTGTACGCATGCGCCTGAAACCAGCCGTGCACGGTTTGCTCGAAAGCGAAGGTAAACGCGTCGAACGTTTTTTTCGTGCCCAACCAGACGAAGCGACACTGTCGCAGGTCGATATCGGGCTGATAAGTATCGGCGTAGCGCGTGCGAATACGGCTGTTCAACCCATCCGATGCAATCACAAGATCAGCCGCGAAGTCCGCCGCAAGTGCTTGATCGTCAGACACGTCCGTTTCGAACACCAGTTCGACGGCCAGATCCAGACAGCGCTGCTGCAAAATATTAAGTAGCCGCTTACGCCCAATGCCACAAAACCCATGCCCGCCGGAGCGCACCGTGCGTCCGCGAAAGTGCACATCGATATCGTCCCAGTGGTTGAACGCATCGCCGATCTGTGTCGCGGTGACCGGGTCAGCCAGGCGTAAATTGCCCAGCGTCTGATCCGAAAAAACCACGCCCCAGCCGAAGGTGTCGAAAGGGCGATTGCGCTCCACGACGCGGATTTCGTGCTGCGGGTTTTGCAGCTTCATCAACAGCGCAAAGTACAAACCCGCCGGGCCACCGCCAATGCAAAGGATGCGCATATTGCCTCTAATTCGATCCACTTCTTTAGCGTAGACCGCGATTATTGACATCTAAAGCATTAGCGTCAAGCGATGTCCGAAATTTGATACAACATAAGAGCGAATCGAAGCCTTTATAGGAGCTAGCAACGGATTAGCTCGAAAGTCGACAACCGATCTTTTGCAGCGCTAGCCCCAGTGAATAAACGCTTTCATACAAAAGTTGTATGCCTACGTTAAGCAGTTATCGCTGCGAATTCGGAGGATTGCGTAGCCGTTGACTAAACCACCACATATGGCCCTCAGGGTCGTGCGCACCATAGCTGCGGTCGGCCCAGTATTCATCGCCATAGTCATGCACCGCTGGCTCGTCGACAATCTTCGCGCCGTGTTCGCGCGCCTGCTCACAATGCGCGTCGACATCGTCCACATAGAGCATGAGACTTTGCGTGTTGCCCGATGCCGTCAAAGGGCTCAACATCGGCGTGCCGAACTTCACGTCCGTTCCAAGGCGCTCCGTGCCAACCATCACGACGCCGTCATCACCATACGTCAATTCGCTGTGCTCAACGCGACCCCCCTCGCCCACGATTTTCAGGCGTACCTTAAAGCCGAACGCAGCGCACAACCAATCAATCATCGCCCCCGCGTCGCG
>JBBRGY010000370.1:0-3784 GCA_038223495.1 Burkholderiales bacterium
CGCATAAGGTCAGCACGAAGGAGGCAGTGGGCTGGAGCCTCTTGTGGTTTTCTCTCGCCTTTGTTTTTGTGGCGCTCTTGTGGTGGTATCTCGATGGCTCGCAGGGCCGCGAAACAGCCAACACGGTATCGATGCAATTCATCACCGGTTACCTGGTTGAAAAGAGTTTGTCCGTCGACAACATCTTCGTGTTCCTGATGATCTTCTCGTACTTCGCTGTTCCCGCTGAGTTTCAGAAACGTGCGCTCATTGTCGGCATCATCGGCGCGATCGTGTTGCGCGCGATCTTGATTTTGATGGGTGCATGGCTTCTGGAGCAGTTTCACTGGTTGCTCTATGTGTTCGGAGCGTTCCTCGTGTTCACTGGCGCGAAGATGTGGCTGGCTGCGGGTAAAGAGCCCGATATCGCACAGAATCCCGTGCTCAATTTTCTGCGTAAACGCATGAACATCACGACGCAGTTCGACGGCGAAAAAATATCAACCCTGATTGGCGGGGTCAAACACTACACGCCGATATTTGTGGTGCTCGTGTTGATTGGAACGACCGACATTATTTTTGCGGTGGACTCGATCCCAGCCATTTTTGCGATCACCAAAGATCCGTTCATCGTACTCACGGCGAATATTTTTGCGATTCTCGGGCTGCGGGCGCTGTATTTTTTGCTCGCAGATCTGGCGGATCGCTTTCACTTGTTGGCCTACGGATTGGCGCTGGTGCTGATTTTCATAGGTACAAAAATGCTGTTGCTCGACGTTTACAAGATTCCGATTACCGTCGCGCTGAGTGTCACCGCTGCGCTAATCGCCGCATCAATCTTCGCGTCCTTGTACAGCACTCGAAAATCGGTTGCCGGGAAGTAGGTCATGCGAATAAAGCGCTGGTTTCGTTCGCTTGAGCCGCGCGTGTTGGCCGAATTTGATCGGCCAATGCTCGCCTGGGCGAAACCGTGGTTGGATCGTCACGACCTGCTTTCTTTCACCCGCCGTCCACTCGCGGCGGGCGTCGCGATTGGCTTGCTGTGCGGCTTGATTCCGGGTCCTTTGCAGGTGGCGGCGACGGTCGTCGTATGCTCGTTTTTTCGCGGCAACGTGGTGGCGGGCGTAGTGGCAACTTTCTATACCAATCCGCTCACGATTGTGCCGCTCTACATTGCCGCCTTTCACATCGGAGATTGGCTCATTCCCGGGGTCCACGTGATGCCCGCGTTTGCAGATATCGGCTTCGGCAGTCCCGGCTGGGTGAGCGCGCTTTCCGAATGGGTGCAGGCTCTGGGCTGGCCGCTGGTGATCGGGCTACCTGTGATGGGCCTGTGGTTTGCGATCAATGGCTATTGGTTGATCAACTATTTGTGGCTGCGGCCGGTGGTGGCGCGCGCAAAGCGAATGAAGGCGTTGCGCCTGAGTCGCGCCAGTGTGAGCGCACCTATGCTTTAGCTGGCTTCTTTCGCGCACGCGGATGGGCCTGGTCGTAGACCTTCGCCAAATGCTGAAAATCCAGATGCGTGTACACCTGCGTCGAGGCAATACTGGCGTGACCCATCAGCTCCTGAACGGCACGCAAATCACCAGAACTTTGTAATACGTGCGACGCGAATGAGTGACGCAGGCGATGCGGATAAACATGGGACGATATTCCGCGTTCCAGCGCACGCGATTTCAATGCTCGTCGCACGACGGGCGCACTGATGCGTTCGCCGCGCGCGCCGAGAAATAGCGCCGCCTCAGGTGCACCAACCACGTTGCTAGCGCGCTCGGCCAACCACGCAGAAATCGCATTGCATGCGGGCGCACCGAGCGGTGCGACGCGTTCTTTGCGGCCTTTGCCGAACACACGAATTTCACTGTTCGCCAGGTCAACGTCCCCAAGATCAAGCCCGATCAGTTCGCCGATGCGAATGCCGCAGCCATAGAGCACCTCAAACATCGCTTGATCGCGCGCAGAGGTTGGCGATGTTTTCTCTGCGTCAGCTGGCACCACGAGCTGAACTGCTTCGGTCTCGGTCAACGCGTTGGGCAGGCGCTTCGGCGCTTTGGGCGCTTTTAATCCGGTGAACACCGTCGGATTGATCGACGCATCGGTCTTTGCAAGATAGCGAAACCAACTCCGCCAGGCGGACAGCGTCACGGCAAGGGTTCGTGGCGCTAATCCGCCGGCGTGAAGTTTGGCGAGCGCGCGTTGAATGTCATGACGCTTGATTTGACTCAGAGCGGCAGTGTCGGCTGCGGTGATGAGCGATTCGCACGCCCGAACGTAGCGCGCCTCGGTCTGCGGCGAGCCTCGCGCTTTCAGGCTTTGCGCGAAACGATCCAGTGCGTCGCGGTTCGTTTCCATCAAAGCTATTGGGTGTGGCTATCCGCCAGCAGGCTGCATCGCGAAGCGAACCAGCGCAGCGCTTGTCAGATGCGCCAATCGCGTCAACACATCGGTGGCCATGTCGGGCGTGAAGCGCTCCGCGTCGTCGCTCGCGAGCATCAACACGCCGCTAACGCCGCCGTCGAGTAGCGGCACATACGCAAACGACTGCGCTTCTGCGCCCTCGCAGCCGAGCCAGCCACGCGATTCGTGCGCCGCGTTTGGGCCGACATAGGGCCGATCAAGCCCCGCGACGTAGCTTTTTAGCTCTGATGAACACAAGCCCGCTTCTTCAAGCGGATGGGCGCTCAGCGCCTCGCCCCACCAGCGTGTCGTCGAAAACGGAATTGCGAAGTCGGAGCGCAGGCTCTCGTGCACCACGGCTAACGTCATTTCGGCATCTCCTGCGCGCAGCAAAGCGAGCGTCAGCCGATGCAGCTTCTCAATCAAACTATCGTTGTGCTGGCCAAAGCCGATCAACTCCGAAAGCTGCTTTTCAAGCTTGGCGTTGCGCTCGCGCAGCGAAATCAGCTGACGTTCAACCATCGAGATGGCGTGATCACCTTCTGGGTGCGGCACGCGCATCGCGGAGAACACATCCGAATGCGCCATAAAAAAATCGGGATTGGCTTTGAGCCACGCGGCGACGTCGTCCGCCTTCACTTCGTTTCCGTTGTCTGCATCAGTCATCACAAATTCTCCAGCATTTCTTTGTCGAGCGTGCCGTCGGCCACGTGAGTCACCGGCCCGGTCATCGTTATCGCGTAATTGTCACCAATTTCAATGGCAATCGTACCGCCCGGCATATGCACGGTGACGCTACGATCTACCAGCCCCAACCGATGCGCCACCGCCGCCGCAGCACTAGAGCTGGAGCCCGACGCCAAGGTATACCCCGCGCCGCGCTCCCAGATTTCAATCGCGATATTGTTGCGATCACGGACCGTCAAAAACTGAACGTTGGTGCGTTCAGGGAAGAGCGCATGCGTCTCAATCAACGGGCCGAGGCGATGCACGTCTACTGTTGTCGTGTTCGGACGCTCGATGATGCAATGCGGATTACCGATGGTCGCGCTGGTGAACGTTATAT
Source organism: Burkholderiales bacterium (assembly GCA_038223495.1). Taxonomy (GTDB): domain Bacteria; phylum Pseudomonadota; class Gammaproteobacteria; order Burkholderiales; family Casimicrobiaceae; genus Casimicrobium. Next base: position 3,446 of record JBBRGY010000370.1, read on the forward strand.
TTTCTCCAGCCACAGAGAGCGTCTCGCGCACGACGTCACGCGGTGCACCTGCCACGGGAATTCGCAGGGAGTCAAAACTGACCGAGCCCATCTCAACCGTCACGCTCCTGCCGCGCGCATGCACCGTCGCCTGCACCACGCCGCCGCGCGTATGCACTTTGAAGGGCGCGTCGCCGACTAAGCCACGATCAAACAAATAGCGGCAAAAAATGCGCAAGCCATTTCCACTTTTCTGCGCTTCACTGCCATCGGGGTTGAAGATTCGCAGCGAGAATAGTGCATCGTCCTGTGCCGTTAAGGGGCCCCACAAGACGCCATCGGAGCCAATGCCAAAGTTGC
>JBBRGY010000371.1:0-3762 GCA_038223495.1 Burkholderiales bacterium
TGGTTGCGTCAAACATCGTGCCGCCCGCCACCTTGAGCCCTCGCTCGGCCAACAGGCCATTGACCCGCGCAAAGATCGCGCGCGCGAGATCGTGCGTTTCAAACAGGCGGCGGAATTTAAGCATGGTCGTGGCGTCGGGAACACGCCCCTCTCCGAGATCGATGTGCGCGAACTCGCGAAACAGGGCCGTGTCATAGAGCGCCACTTCGCAGACCTCGTCAGCTAAATTGAACCACAGCTGCAAGAAGTGAATCCGCAGCATCCATTCCAGACCAACTGGGCGGCGACCGTTGCCCGCCTTCGGGTAGTGCGGCTCGATGAGCTCGCACAGTGCAGACCACGGAACGAGTGCGTCCATCTCGATCAAGAATTTGGCCTTCCGGGTCGTGCGACCGTGCGCCGAGAAGTCCATCGATTTCAATCCCACACTGGCAAATCTTCGCTGTTTCATCGTCGTCAATTCAATGAGTTGCTTTCGTTGAATTATTCGACAGGGGTAAACGAGACTTGTTCAGTGTTTCCCTAGCTTGTGAAGCGCGCAAATTACGGACATTTCCTCGGGCTGGAGGTGGGCATAAGTCCTCTTCTGTTGAGTCTTTCAGTCGTTGAACAACCGAAAGACTAACTTCCGAAGCTACCTCGCCTCTAGCCTTTCTCATGACTCCGTATCGAGTGCTATACGTTTAAGACTCAGCCATATCGCGGCGCAGCACCTGTATAGGCGTCATTTCACGCTAAGCTGCTGACTCCCAAGCACCTCGCCAACGGTCGCGTGATGACCGCCAGTGAACCACGCTGAAACGTGCATACGTTTACCACCCGCTTTTTGCACTTCGATAATCGCCAGCACCGACGAGCCGCACGACACAAGCAAGCACTCACCTTCTGTCGCCATCACAGTGCCCGGCAGTGATCCGAGGCATGACGGCACGGACACCAGCTCCGACGCCCAAAGCTTCAATTTTTCACCGCGCCACGTCGTCCAGGCACCGGGCACGGGATTGAATGCGCGAATCTGCCGGTCAATCTCTATCGCGCTCGCCGACCAATTCACCTGCGCCTCTTCTGGCGTAATTTTGTGGGCATACGTGATGCCAAGCGTTGACTGCGCGGCGCTGGCCAACTCGTCGCCGCGAGCGAGGCGCGTGAGCACATGCACGATGGCCTCCGCGCCTAATGTGGCGAGGCGGTCGTGCAATTCACCCGTAGTTTCGCGCGCGCCAATCGCGGTGAACGTTTCCAGCATCACAGGGCCAGTATCGAGGCCCGCTTCCATCTGCATGATGGCGACGCCGGATTCTTTATCGCCCGCCAGAATCGCCCGATGAATCGGCGCGGCACCACGCCAACGCGGCAACAGCGACGCATGAATATTGAGGCAACCGAAGCCCGCGACTTTATGCGGTATATCGAGCACGGCTTGCGGAAGGATCAGGCCATACGCGGCCACCACCATCACGTCCGCACCGAGTGCGGCCATTTCTGCTTGCGCTTCGGGCGTCTTTAATGTGAGCGGTTGAAAGACCGGAATGCCGCGCGACGACGCCAGCGTTTTTACGGCAGAGGCCGTCAATTTCATACCGCGACCGGCGGGGCGATCAGGTTGCGTGTAAGCAGCAACCACATTGAATCCAGCATCCGGCCCCGCATCAAGCAACGCTTTCAGCGAGGTCGCCGCGAATTCTGGAGTGCCTGCGAAGATGATTTTCATGGGTGCGGCTTTTTCGCGTCAAAGGAGGCCGGAGCCAAACATCCGGGCCAGCGCTAAACGCGCTCCGCTTCGCGATGTCGTTTCTTCATTTTGTTTTTGATGCGAATCTGTTTGAGTTGCGACAAGTGTTCCACGAACACAATGCCTTTCAGATGATCCATCTCATGCTGGATGCACACGGCGAGCAGTTCAGTTGCTTCCAGTTCAAACAATTTGCCCGACACGTCATGCGCGCGCACCACCACATGCGCCGCACGGCGCACGCTTTCGTAGTATTCCGGCACCGACAGGCAGCCTTCTTCGCCGACGATTTCGCCGTCGGCGACGATGATTTCGGGATTGATGAAGACTTTCAGATCGTTTTTTGTCTCGGACGTGTCGATCACGATCACGCGTTTGTGCACGTCGACCTGAGTTGCGGCAAGACCGATTCCGGGGGCTTCGTACATCGTGTGCGCCATGTCATCCACCAGCTTTTTGATGGCTGGCGTGAACTCGGTCACAGGGGAAGCGATGCGTTTTAGCCGCGCATCGGGGTATTCAAGGATAGTTAGGAGCGCCATTTACTTGCCAAATCAGGTCTCTGGTTGCACAATCTTCATGTAATTTCTCAAGGTTTGGGTCTTTTTCGACTTTTCCATATTCGCGATGCCAGAAATGGCCAGATTTGCGAGAAACTTCGCACATCCGACAAATATGACAATGTCGTCGACTAGATGCCGCCACCAGGACACGGAATGTTAACGAACCCAACAATATTTTCATCACGCCCTTCATGGTCACATCGCGCTTCGCGCTTTGCAGCCACGGTCGCTGTGGTCACCTTCGCCACAGTTGCGCTGGCGCAAGCACCCACCGCGCCGATTCAGGTGCGCGAGAACGCGCCTGATCGTCACACGGTGGTCAAAGGCGACACGCTGTGGGGGATTTCCGGAAAATTCCTCAAACAGCCGTGGCGCTGGCCTGAAGTCTGGCGCATGAATCGCGATCAGATCAAGAACCCGCACTGGATTTATCCCGGGCAGGTGATCGTGCTGGATCGCGACGCAAACGGTAATCCGCGACTGTCGATTCTGCAAAACGGCAACGCCATGCCTGGCGATGGCGGAATCATCCGCCTGTCGCCGCAAATCCGCGCCGAAGCACGCGAAGGCGCAGCGATCCCAAGCATCCCACCGGCGGATATTGAACCGTTTATGGTGCGCAATCGTGTGGTCAGCGCCGAAACCTTTGACGACGCACCGCAAATTGTGAAATCGGTGGACGCTCGCGTGACATTTGCGACGTCGGACTCGGTCTACGTCGTCGGCCTAAAGCCGGCGATGGGCAAAGTGTTTCAGTTGTTCCGCAAAGGACGCGAGCTGCGCGATCCATCGATTGCTCAGCGCCCCTGGTACAAATGGCGGCACAACGAGGTTGATCCGCAAATCCTTGGTTACGAAGCAACCTATCTCGGCGACGCAAAACTGTTGCGCGACGGCGATGTCGCCAAAGTTGAAATCGTCAGCTCCACCCAGGAAATTCAGGTCGGTGATTACCTGATTCCGCAGCCACCGAGCGAGACGATTGCGTACGTGCCGCATGCGCCGGACGCTCAGGTCGAAGGCCTGATCTTGACATTGCCCAGGGGTGTCGCTGAAGCGGGCAAAACCGATGTGGTGACGTTAAACCTTGGCAAGCGTGATGGCATGGAAGCGGGCCACGTTCTCGCGGTGTACAAGCCTAAGGAAAACTTCGCCAATCCGCGCTACAAAGAGCCCACGTTGAACTGGGTTCCGTTCTGGCCGAAGCAACCGACCGCCGAACCTTCCACGCTCGACATTCCGGAAGAGCGCGTAGCGCTGATATTTGTGTTTCGCGTGTTTGAAGGCATCTCGTACGGTCTGGTGATGAACAGTGGCACCGAGACGGTTCGCGCGGGTTACATCGTGCGCAATCCGTAATCAGCCGCTAGCCAACGCTGAAATCGAGGGCACCTGCGCGGTGCCCTTGTTTTTGGTACGCAGCCCCCAATCAACATGACATCACACGCTGACGATCCCCATTTTTTG
>JBBRGY010000372.1:0-3756 GCA_038223495.1 Burkholderiales bacterium
TTACAGAATGGGCCTGCGAACGCCGGACATGGGTTTCATTTCACCAAACGGCACCAGCAGTGCAACATGAAAGTCGTTCGCAAAGTACTCCAACGCATTGTGCGCCATGGGTAAGCATCACTATCACTTTGTGCATCCGACCACTTCACTGAACTTAACGGTAATTCAAGATTTCTTCTTGCTGAATTCCATAAACTGCCGAAAAAATTCGTGATCAACATCAAATACGACTTTCTCGATCACGCCGAGTTTAAGGTCTTCCATCAACTCGACCAAGCGCTCTGAGTCGACGAGCTCAATGGGTAGCACTCCTTCGCGAGACGCTTCCTTGCTGGCTTCGCTTGAGAAGCGACTCGTGGTGAAAAGTATGCCTTTTTCAGCACGGCCCATTATGGCGTTACGAAAGTCGCCAACTTCTGACCGCGAAACAGCGGTGTTTTCGCCGTACCGTTTGCTCTGAAAAAGCACTCGCATTGGGATGAGGGGATTGACATGCAAAATGCCGAACCCATCGAAACCACCGTCATGAGAGCGCCCGGTGACCTCAACTTTTGTAAATCCGGACTCATAGAGAATTCGGCGACAGAGCTGCTCGAACCCCTCGGGCGGAAGCGCGCGAATCGTTGACAGAAGGTCTGTTTCCGATATCTCTTCGTCACCGACGTGCGGTTGAATAGCAACGCTCGCCTCACCTGACGGTTGATCGATTGCCTTGTCGCGAATTTCTTGAAAATGGGCTACCCATTTCAGGAATATTGCCCTCGATTGCGTTTCGTCGAGTGACGTTTCTGCTCCACGAGGCGTTAGCGTCCAGATACCTCTGCGCTTGTTGTCGATCAGGCCTTCCCAAACAAGGTACTGACGAGCCCACTGCACCTGATTATGAAATCGTTCTTGTCCAGACGACGTTACCGCATCGGTGGTCTGCGATGTCAAGGCATGTTTTCGTGCGATCCAGTCTGACGCCTCTCGCGGACGGCATGATCCACCAACATCTCGAAGCGCTTCGAGCAGTGGCCCCATCCATTTCGTGAACTCGGCGTTGCCTCTGCGCTTCTGATTCGTCATTACATACTCCGCCGATACTGCCCGCCTACCTCAAACAGCGCATCGGTAATCTGCCCAAGCGATGCGACCTTCACCGTTTCCATCAACTCAGCAAACACGTTGCCCCCATTGATCGCAACCTGCTTCAACTTCGCGAGCGCAGCGCCAGATTCAGATTTGTGTGCGTTGTGGAAATCAGTGAGTCGTTTCAACTGACCCTGCTTTTCTTCATCCGTTGACCGCGCGAGTTCTAGCGTGTCTGGCGCGGCTTCGCCGTGTGGATTTCGGAAGGTGTTGACGCCGATGATGGGGTACGAGCCGTCGTGCTTTTTGTGCTCGTAGAACATCGATTCTTCCTGAATCTTGCCGCGCTGATATCCGGTTTCCATTGCGCCGAGCACGCCGCCGCGCTCGCTGATGGCTTCGAATTCCTTGAGCACGGCTTCTTCGACGAGATCAGTCAGATCGTCGATGATGAACGCGCCCTGATTCGGGTTTTCGTTTTTAGCGAGACCCCATTCGCGGTTGATAATGAGCTGGATCGCCATCGCGCGGCGCACCGATTCTTCGGTTGGCGTAGTGATCGCTTCGTCGAACGCGTTGGTGTGCAGGCTGTTGCAGTTGTCGTAGACCGCGATCAGCGCTTGCAGCGTGGTGCGGATGTCGTTGAACTGAATCTCCTGAGCGTGCAGGCTGCGGCCGCTGGTTTGAATGTGATATTTGAGCTTCTGGCTGCGCTCATTCGCGCCGTATTTTTCGCGCATCGCGACGGCCCAGATGCGCCGGGCTACGCGGCCGAGCACGGTGTATTCCGGGTCCATACCGTTTGAGAAAAAGAAGCTCAGATTCGGCGCGAAATCGTCGATGTGCATGCCGCGTGCGAGGTAGGCCTCAACAAACGTGAAGCCGTTTGAGAGCGTGAACGCGAGCTGCGAAATCGGGTTCGCACCCGCTTCGGCAATGTGGTAGCCGCTGATCGATACCGAGTAGAAATTGCGCACTTTGTTCTGCACAAAATACTGCTGTATGTCGCCCATCACCTTGAGTGAGAACTCGGTGGAAAAGATGCAGGTGTTCTGTCCCTGATCTTCTTTCAGGATGTCGGCCTGAACGGTGCCGCGCACATTTTCCAGCGTCCACGCTTTGATCTTGGCCAACTCGTCGTCGGTCGGCTCACGTTTGTTGTCAGCGCGAAATTTGCTGAGCTGTTGCTCCATCGCGGTGTTCATGAAGAACGCGAGGATGGTTGGCGCGGGGCCGTTGATTGTCATGGAGACGGAGGTGTTCGGCGCGCACAGATCAAACCCGTCGTAGAGCACTTTCATGTCCTCCACGGTCGCAATCGACACACCAGAATTGCCGACCTTGCCGTAAATGTCTGGGCGAACAGCCGGGTCGTTGCCATACAGCGTTACGCTGTCGAAGGCCGTGGAAAGGCGCTTGGCGGGCATGCCTTCAGACACTTTCTTGAACCGGCGATTGGTGCGAAATGCGTCGCCCTCGCCCGCGAACATCCGTGTCGGGTCTTCGTTCTCGCGCTTGAAGGCGAACACACCCGCCGTGAACGGGAAGCTGCCGGGCACATTTTCTTTCAACTGCCACTTGAGGATTTCGCCGTCGTCCTCGTAGCGTGGCAGCGCAACTTTTTTGATCTTGCTGCCAGAGAGGGACGTGTGAGTGAGTTGCGTGCGAATTTCTTTGTCGCGGATTTTTACGACATATTCGTCGCCCGCGTAACTTGCGACCGTTTGCGGCCACATATCGAGGAGCTTTTTGGAACGTGCATCGAGCGCCTGTGTCTTGCTATCGACAAGAGTATCGATACTTTTAGGCACGGCCTCCTTACATTCGCCGAGCATGCGGCGCGTAGCCATCAGCTGCTGACGCTCGCGGGCGAGCCGCGCCTGCTTGTCTGCCCATGTGTGATACCCGCGCACCGTATCAGCAATTTCAGCCAGATAGCGCACACGTGCCGACGGAACGATAGCGGAAGTTTGCGATGAAGCATGGGTGGTGACGCGAGCGAGTTTGCCTGCGGCGATCTTGAGTCCACCATTCGCTTTAGCAACCAGCACCGGCGCAATCGCCTGGTACAGCGCTGTGACGCCATCATCGGCAAAGCGGCTCGCCATCGTCCCGAACACAGGCATCTGATCGGGCGATGTGCTCCACGCTTCTTTGTTGCGCTGTACCTGTTTGCGTACATCGCGCTGCGCATCCTGCGCGCCTTTGCGGTCAAATTTGTTGATCGCTACAAAGTCAGCGAAATCGAGCATGTCGATTTTTTCAAGCTGACTGGCTGCGCCGAATTCTGGCGTCATCACGTAAAGCGAAGCATCAACAAACGGCACGATGGCGGCGTCGCCCTGCCCGATGCCGGACGTTTCGACAAAGATCACGTCAAAGCCACTGACCTTGCACGCAGCGATGGCATCGGGCAACGCTTTTGAAACCTCCGAACCGCCCGAATCACGCGTAGCGAGCGAACGCATGTATACGTTTTCGCTATTGATCGCGTTCATGCGGATACGGTCGCCCAGCAGCGCACCCCCGGATTTGCGTCGCGATGGATCAATCGAAATGATTGCGCTCTTTAGCTTGTCGTCCTGATCCATTCGGAAGCGGCGTACTAGTTCATCTGTGAGTGACGATTTACCAGCACCGCCCGTGCCCGTGATGCCGAGGCTAGGCGTGTTTTTTTGTGCGGCG
>JBBRGY010000373.1:0-3749 GCA_038223495.1 Burkholderiales bacterium
GCAGACGCCAGTGTGGCCAATTTCGCGGTCAAACCCACTACTCGGCACTGCGGTCCGGCTTTGCGCTTAAGTGCCGTAATAAGGGCGAGCCCCGCCGAATCGACCTCGGTCACGGCGGAGACGTCAATACGCTCTGCGCCGACGGCATCAACAACAAACGTGCCCCACACAGTGGGCACATTGGCGAATGTGAGCGGTCCGGAAAGCTGCATTGCTACTTGTTCTTGGCCTGCAACTGCTTGACCAGCGCATCAACGCTCTGGTCGCGGATGACGGTGTTGAATTCGTCGCGGTAGTTGGTAACCAGGCTGACGCCGGCGACGATGATGTCGTACGCTTTCCAATTACCGTCAGCAGCTTTTTCCAGCGAATAGTCGATTGGGATGCCTTGACCGTTTGCCTGATTAACCACCGTCTTTACTGTGACGTCAGTATCGCCTGCCGCCATGCGCAAAGGCTTGTAATCGATGGTGTTGTTGCGAAAGCCCGCGAGCGCGCCAGAGTAAGTGCGCACGAGGAGCGTCTGGAACTCTTTGGTCAGCGCGGTTTGTTGTTCTGGGGAGGCTTTGGCCCAGTTACGGCCCATCGCTAGCTGAGTCATGCGTTGGAAATTGAAGTTCGGCAGCAGTTTGTTCTCGATCAGCTCTTTCAGCTTGGCGGGATTGCCAAGAATGGCTGGATCGCTTTTGAGAACGGTGGTGACGCCCGTTGCAGCAGTTTTAACCATCTCGTCAGGCGCCACCTGCGCGAAGGCCGGCGTCAACGCCATAACGGCGACCGAAGCGAACATCGCGACCAATTTGTTACGTTTCATACTGCTCTAATTCCTTTTATTCATCTTTTGGACGTTTGCCGTCCAGCACGAGACTCTGTCGCCGCTGCATGTATGCAGAGCGCAAAAATGTGTAGCGATCCAGCGCTGCCTGATTCATGAGGCTTTCGGCCGGGAACAGTCCAACGCGAGTGTCAACCACACGCAAGCCCAGTAACGAGTTGCGCAGCGGCACGGATGACAACGTAGACACCGGGTCGTACAGGCCTTCCGGGTAGCGCGCGACCGCGTCACGCAGCGAGGACGGCCCGAGGAACGGAAGTACGATATACGGACCCGCGCCGATGCCCCAATAGCCTAGCGTTTGGCCCAAATCTTCATTGCCACGTTCGATCCCCATCGCACTGGCGTGATCGAAAATTCCGCCAATACCGAGCGTCGTGTTGATTGCGACGCGACCGAGATCGTCACCCAGCTTAGCGCCCTTGAGTTGCAGCGCGTCGCTCACGACCGACTGCACATCCGCTGCGTTTTGAAACACGTTGCTAACGCCACGTTTCACCAGGTTGGGCACCGCTGCGTCATAGCCTTTGGCGATAGGCTTCAGCAGGTAATGATCAAAGGTGTTGTTGAACGAATAGACGCAGCGATTAACCGGCTCCAGCGGGTCGCCGGGCGCGGCGGCACGGAATGAAGCACAACCGGAGAGCGTTAGCGCAACGACGCCAGCAGCCAAGCTGAGGCATGGGGCATTGAAAGTACGACTCATGGTTTGGTTCCGGATGCGGTGGTCGGAGCGACGGTGGTTGCAGCGGAAGGTGCAGGGGTTTCCTGAGCCTTGCTGAACATGAACTGCGAAATCAGTTTTTCTATTTGAATGGCCGATTGGGTCTTCTTGATCTTGTCTTCGTCCTTGAGCATGGCGGTGTCACCGCCTGGCTCAAGACCGATGAATTGATCGCCGAGTAGTCCTGATGTGTACACCGTGGCGATCGTGTCACGACTAAACTGATATTCGGGGGAAATGTGCAAACGAGCGACCGCCTCATAGGTTTTTTTGTCGAGCCGCACCGATTCAACGCGACCCACGACAACACCTGCGCTCTTGACTTGAGCGCGTGGTTTTAAAGCACCGATATTCTCGAAGGAGGCCTCAAGCTCGTAGCCCTTACGATCCTCGCCGAAGGTGAGCAAATTGCCCACTTTTAACGCAAGAAACAGCAACGCGGCCAAACCGATGGCCACGAAAATGCCGACCCATAAATCAATAATTTTTTTGTTCATTTATCCAGCTCCACCACGGAACATGATGACCGTGAGTACAAAATCAAGTGCGAGAATCGCCAGCGCCGAGGTCACCACAGTGCGCGTGGTGGCGGCTGAGACACCTTCGGCGGTAGGTGTTGCGTCATAGCCTTCAAACACCGCAATCAGGCTAACCGCCACCGCAAAGACTAGGCTTTTAATGACGCCGTTCAGGATGTCATATTTCCAGTCCACCGCTGCCGACATTTGGCCCCAATAGGCGCCGCTGTCAATGCCGATCAGCCGAACGCCGACCAGATAACCACCGTAGATACCCATCGTCGAAAACAGCGCCGCCAGCAGCGGAAGCGAGATTACACCGCCCCAAAATCGCGGAGCCACGACACGAGCAATCGGATCAACGGCCATTACTTCCATCGCAGCGAGCTGTTCGGTGGTTTTCATCAGTCCGATTTCAGCCGTGATCGCCGATCCGGCTCGGCTTGCGAACAAGAGTGCCGCAACGACGGGGCCGAGTTCACGCACCAGCGAGAGTGCGACCAACATGCCCATCGATTCGGCCGCGCCGAATCGCACTAGCGTTTCGTAGCCCTGCAGCGCGAGCACCATTCCGATAAACAAACCGCTCATCAAGATGATGATGAGCGAGAGCACGCCCGCCTGATAAATCTCGCGCATCAATAGTTGCGGTCGCGCAAACGTCGTTCCGCTCAAGCGCAGGACCGCCAGAAAAAAACGAGTGGCGAAACCGAGACGCGCGATGCCACCGGTCACTGATGCACCCAGCTTTGTCAGCAGCCGCACGATGCCGTTCAAGCGAAATCCTCAGCAAGCGATTTAGCCGGGTAATGAAAGCCCACGGGGCCGTCAGGCTGGCCGTCGACGAACTGGCGGACGAAAGGATCGGCACTGGCTTTGATTTCCTCGACAGTACCGTGCGCAACTACTTTGCCTTCGGAAACGAAATAAATGTAGTCAACAATTTTTAGCGACTCCACAATGTCGTGCGTGACCAAAACCGATGTCATGCCGAGCGCATCGTTCAGGCGACGAATGAGCTGTCCGACGACTGAAAGCGAGATCGGATCGAGACCTGCGAAAGGCTCGTCATACAAAGCTATTTGCGGGTCGAGCGCGATAGTGCGTGCGAGTGCGACCCGACGCGCCATGCCGCCCGAGAGCTCACTGGGCTTCAGTTTTGCGGTGCCGCGCAAGCCCACGGCGTTTAATTTCATGAGCACGAGATCGTGAATGATGTCTTCGGGCAATTCGGTATGTTCGCGCATCGGAAAAGCGATGTTTTCAAACACCGTTTGATCCGTAAACAATGCGCCGAACTGAAACAACATGCCGAGCTTGCGCCGATGCGCGTACATCTGCTCGTGAGTCATCGCGGCGACCGATTGACCACTCACCAAAACCTCACCGCTCGTGGCCTTGATCTGGCCACACAACAGTCGCAAAATCGTAGTTTTTCCGCAGCCGGAACCGCCCATCACGGCGACCAGTTTGCCACGCGGAACGATGAGATCGAAGCCGGACAAAATTTGCCGCGCCTTGGTATAGCCGAAGCTGACGTTCTTCAGTTCAACGAGCGTTTCGCAGGCAACAGCCGAAGCGGCGGGGTTTAGAGAAGAAACGGAGTCCAAAGTCATGGAAAGTATTGTATCGGGGCGGTCATTTTTTCTAACAGCTTTTCTTTGAATCGACC
>JBBRGY010000374.1:0-3729 GCA_038223495.1 Burkholderiales bacterium
GGCGAATACGTCATGAGCACGCTCGGCCCGTACGACTACTGGGCCTTTGAGTATGCGTACAAGGAATTTCCCGCCGCCGACGAAAAAGCCGCGCTTGAAAAACTAGCCGAGCGCAGCAGTGAGCCGCTGCTTGCTTATGCCACTGATGAAGAATTGGCGGGCGATCTTGATGGCATGGACCCACAGGTGAACCAGCGCGACGTGGGTGGTGATCCGCTTGACTACGCACAACGCCGCATTCAGCTCTCGCGCGAATTGTTTGATCGTTTGCAGAAACGGCAACTGCCGGTCGGCGCGGGTTACGACGAACTCACGCGCAACTTTGCCAGCGGCCTCGGCCAACTCACCAGTGCTTTCCAAATTGCGACCAAGTTTGTCGGTGGCGTGGTTTATTTACGTGATCAGGCGGGTAGCAACCGCTCGCCGCTGACCCCCGTTCCGGCGGATAAGCAGCGCGCCGCATTGAAGCTCGTCGCCGACAATTTGTTCGCGTCAAACGGCTTCAATCTGAAGCCCGAATTCGCCAGCCGACTGATCGAGCCAGCGCTGGATCGTGGTTACACGCCACCGATCGATCGGTCGCTTGACGCTACGTTGCTGGGTATGCAGACCGGCGCGTTAGACCGGTTGATGTCGCTTCGTGTGGCTGAGCGTATCCAGAATTCGCGCAGCAAAGTGGCCGTGCCGGGCAATGCGCTGACGCTTGACGAACTCTATGGCACGCTGACGCGATCCATCTGGGGCGACTCCGTGACCGACGTTACGCCCGCGCGTCGTGCGTTGCAACGTGAGCATGCGCGTCGTCTGGTGTCGATCATTAACAAACCTAGCGTGGGCACCGCCTCGGGCGACGCGCGCGCGCTGAATCGGCTGACCGCAAAGACGTTGCTCGCCCGCGCTCTACAGGCCAGAAGCAATTCGCGTTTATCGACGCAAACCCGTGCGCACTACGACGAAATTGCCGACACGCTCGACACTGCGCTCAAGGCACAAGCGACGCGCGTCGTCGGTTAACAGGCCTCAGAAACGAAAAAAGCTACGGCACAGGGAGGTGCCGTAGCAGCGGGGAGCTAATCAGGAGCGGCGTCTGAGATTGACGCACGGACGCTCGTGTTTTTTAGTGAGCGCGAGCCGCGACGGGCGATGGATCAAGCCAGTCAGCCGCTTTGCGCAGACCGCGAACGACGGGACAAACCACCGACACATACGTCGCATGCGCAAAGGTCTGCGAATTCGGGACCATTGATTCTGCGTGCTGGCCGATGCGGACGACGCTCTCGTCACCGAGCGCCTCAATCACAACCTGCCCGTGGCGGCACGGGATGGTCACGGTTTCGCCGTGTTTTACAAAAAAGTCTTGCTCGCTGCCGGATACGGTGACCCAGAGTGCGCCCGACAAGGCCTCAACGCTTTTAACTTGCGCGGCCTGCAATGCCAGCGCGCGGCTTTTGCCGACGGTCCAGTCTTGAGTGGCGAGTGGAAATTGGAGAGAGTTCATGGCTGTATTCCTTGCGGACTAAAAATATTAGGGAAGTAGTCCTTGGGTGCTATTTAAGAGGGATAATTCCCTGCTGTACAACGCATTGATTGCAGTCGAGACTGCACATAACGCATGCAAAATCCTCATCTGACGCCCAGAAGCCGTCCGCTCACACTCGCTGGATTACGCGGATTCGAAGCAGCAGCGCGGCTTGCGAGCCTGACGGCTGCGGCAAATGCGCTCTCGCTCACGCAATCGGCCGTGAGCCGTCAGGTGCAGGGACTGGAGGATGAATTAGGTGTTTCACTCTTCGTTCGCAAGGCGCGCGAGATTGCTTTGACGCCCGCTGGGCGTGAATTTTTGCCACTGGTGCAGCGCGTGCTGCACGATTTGGATAACGGCGTTGAGCGACTGCGCCGCGATATCAATTCGCCGCGTGTTTCGGTCACGACGTTTGCATCGTTCGCGTCGTTGTGGCTCATCCCGCGACTGCAAGGGTTTCGCAATTTGCGACCTAACGCTGATCTCGATATCGGCGCTACCGACCGCGTGTTTGATCTCGATACCGAGGACGTTGATGTGGCGATTCGCTACATGCGCGCTGAGGCGGCACCGCCTGACGCCATGCTCTTGATTGAGGAAGTGTTGTTTCCGCTCGTGAGCCCGACGTACTTAAAAACCGCGCCTCGCCTCAAGCAACTCGATGACCTGAGGTTGCACACCTTGATCGACAGTACGGCCGGTGGTCCCGCAGAGATCCGGTCTACCTGGCCGAGTTTTTTTGAAGCGGTTGGGCAGCCCGAAGTGAAGGGTCGTTCGCAACTGAAGTTTGATTTCATCATGCAGACGTTTCTTGCTGCGCAGGGTGGCCAGGGCGTGGTGCTGGGGCGAACGTACGGTGCCGACGTGTTCATGGCGGGCGATTTGATTCGCCCCATTGAAGTGTCGGCCGCGACCGGCGGTGGCAGCTATCTGGTCGTATCGGAGCGCTCGAGATCTCGCAGCGAAGTGCGTGCATTTGTCGAATGGTTACTCGCCGAGGCCAAAAAATTTAACGCTGAGCTCGATGCGTGGATGAAGCGTAGCGGCGTCGTGCCGACCAAACGACAGAGCAGGAAAGTTTAGGCGTTGCAAGCGACGCTGCGAGTATTTACAACGCCGCTCACGCCGAACAACCCGCGCTTGGTCGCATGTCGATCCAACCGGCATTGAACGAGGCGCGGTTGGTTCTATAGTTCGGTGTTAAATACGGCCTGACAGGTTACAGCTTTTCTCTACAAGCTAGGTTGAACAGGGGCTAAAAGCCGATTTAGCGATAAGTCGATTTGCTTGATAAATAGCCTATAGCCCTTGTAAAAACGTCGTTTCGTGAAAAAGTTGATCTCTAAAACTCTAGGATTTTCATGAACTTTCGCCTTCGTTCACTGCATCTTGCATTGATGGCCAGCGGTGCTTTCGGCCTCGCTTCATGCGCCACCGTTCCGCCGCCTACAGCGGAGGCACCGAACAAAGCCGCAGCCGCTGCGGCAGCCACGGCGGTCGCTACCGCCGCGACCAACACCGCCGCCGGGATCACCGATCCGAAATCAGCGGTAGGCGCACAGGCCGTCGCTGCCTCCGCGCGAGCAAGCGCCGCCACCGCTGTCGCAGCCGCAGCTGCTGGCAGCACGCCCGCGCCCAAGCCGTTTGCCGACGTGATCAAGGACGCAACGGAAGAGAAGGGCTACTTCACGACCTGGCGCAAGGACGACAAGGTGTGGATCGAAATCCCTGAGGTGATGTGGGAGCGTCCATTTTTCTTCTCGGTCAACGTGACGAATTCGATTGGCGATGCCGGCTTGTACGGCAATCAGTCAGGCGGATTTTTAGCGGCTGGGCGCGGGCAATATTTCGCCAGTTTCAAGCGATTCGGCCCGAACGGTGTGCAATTGATTGCACGAAATGTGGCCTACACCGCCGCCGCAGATGCGCCGATTCGGCATGCACTTGAGCGCTCGTTTTCCGATAGTTTGATCGCCAGCGCTGTGCTCGCCAGCGCACCGCATCCCGAGAGGAAGAGCGTACTGGTTGAGGCCAACGCGCTGTTCATCAACGACTTCCCGATGGCCGCGCAACAGCTGGAGCAAACGTTCCGTCAGCCATACGCGTTCGACCCAAAGAATTCGAGTATTGATCGAGCCCGTAACTCTGAGACCGAGACTGGTTTCAACGTGCGCAGTCACTATCAGCTAAATCGCGTATCGCTTCCG
>JBBRGY010000375.1:0-3714 GCA_038223495.1 Burkholderiales bacterium
CGCCGCTAACAACATCGTGCTCGGCACCTATCGCCACATCACCGCGCCCGAGTGCCGTCAGTACCTGCTGCGTCAAGCGTTTGAAGAAGCGATCCACACGCACGCCTATCAATACATCGTGCAATCGCTCGGCCTGGACGAGAGCGAGATTTTCAACGCGTATCACGAAGTCAAATGCATTCGCGACAAGGATGATTTCCTGATCCCGTTCATCGAGACGTTGACCGACCCGAACTTCAAAACCGGCACGCCGCAAGCCGATCAGGACCTGCTCAAGAGCCTCATCGTCTTCAGCTGCATCATGGAAGGCCTCTTCTTTTACGTCGGCTTCGTTCAGATCCTCGCGATGGGCCGTCAGAACAAAATGACCGGTGCCGCCGAGCAGTATCAATACATCCTGCGCGACGAATCGATGCACTGCAACTTCGGCATCGACCTCGTCAACACCATCAAGATGGAAAATCCGCACCTCTGGACTGAAAGCTTCAAAGAAGAAATTCGCGTCCTCTTCAAGCGCGGCGTCGAGCTCGAATACGCCTATGCGGAGGACACCATGCCACGCGGTGTGCTCGGCCTCAACGCCAGCCAGTTCAAGGAATACCTACGCTTCATCGCCAACCGCCGCTGCCAACAAATCGGCATCGACCCGCTGTTCGAAAAAGCCGAAAACCCGTTCCCCTGGATGTCCGAAGTGATGGACCTCAAGAAAGAGAAAAACTTTTTTGAGACGCGGGTGACTGAGTATCAGACGGGTGGGGCGTTGAGTTGGGAGTAGGTGTGCCTCATATTTATTATGTGTATGGCGAGAAAAGCGGATTGCTTAATGCTTTCGAAAGTATCGCCGTTGCAGAGCAAAACGCACGACGCCTTGTAGCGAACGGCGACGATGCGATGATGGAAATTGGAGTAAAAGACGCCACTGTGCAAATCACACGGCGTTATTGGCATCAGCCAACAAGTGAATTCATCGATGATCCGACTTCTGGGGCATTCGATTGGGAGAGCTGTAGGGCATGACGGACTGGCGCCGATTACGCAACTAGCGACGTAGCCCGGATTAGGCGCGCATTCGCTTAAGGCTGCACACGGATCCGTCAACGCGCGGCTGCCGTAATCCGGGTTCGTGCGCGCCAAATGATCGTCGATAAAGAGCCACCTTCCGCGCTCTCGACAACATTCGGGGAACGCTGGCGATCTATCCACCGTTGCTCGTGCGCAACCCGCCTCGATTACAAAATGCCTTGATTACGCGCTTCGCGCTAATCACGGCTACGCGGCGATGTGGTGAAGCGGTGACGCGGTGACGCGGCGATGGAACAACGTTTTCACGGGATGGCGGTTACGATTGCTGGATGGTTCAATATCGTCGCAATTGGCTGCCGGGCGGGGCGTTTTTCTTCACTGTTACGCTGGCTGATCGGTCATCTACTTTGCTGGTCGACCGTGTGGACGTTCTGCGTGACGCGACGCGGAAAACGCGCGAGGCGTTGCCGTTCACGATCATTGCTGCGGTGGTGATGCCGGATCATCTGCACGCCATTTGGACGCTGCCGGAGGGCGACACCAATTATTCAAAGCGGTGGCGACTGATCAAAACACACTTCACAAAATTGCTCGGCATCGCGTCCCTTTGGCAACGTCGATTCTGGGAACACACCATCCGCGACGAACGCGATCTCGCCAACCACATTGATTACATCCACATCAATCCGGTGAAACACGGCTACGTACAACGTGCGAGCGATTGGCCGCATTCGTCAATTCATCGTTTCATTGCCAGTGGAACGTTGTCTACTGATTGGGCGAGCGAAATTTCGGACGACGATCTTGGTGAACCGGCGACGTGATGCGGCAATTCTCAGACCGGCTATTGCTGGCCATTCGACGGGGATCGCTTCTTTGAAATTCTCGTTC
The DNA here is from genome assembly GCA_038223495.1 of Burkholderiales bacterium. GTDB lineage: Bacteria > Pseudomonadota > Gammaproteobacteria > Burkholderiales > Casimicrobiaceae > Casimicrobium. The sequence continues at coordinate 1,915 of JBBRGY010000375.1, forward strand.
TGAAGCAATCCCACCAAAATGCGATCTTCCCAAAGCAAAAATTCTGGAGCGCGAACGATTGGTTTTCGGTAACAACTTTCGCGTATAAGCACTATTTATCAAGGGCTACATAGCTTTTTATCCAAAACTCGACTTTTACAAAAAATCGATCTTAGCCCCAGTAAAACAGTGATTTCAGCAAAAAGCTATTTAGTGAAACTGATGTCAAAGATGCTAGTTCAGGGCCAGAAATTACATTTGCGATGCCCCCATTCATTTGAGGGATTTGTGATATTTTCACTTCATGGGATAGCAGAAAGTCTGTCGGCATTGCTGGAGGGCGATGCGGAGATGCCACGGCGATGAAAGCTTAAAAAAAGGGGAGCAAGTAGATGATCGCGAAGAGCGCCGATGAAAATTCGCTGCTGATACCCATTCGCACGGGGTTGCCCTGGCGCAATGTATTTGCGTGGCTGCGGGCTGGATGGGCGGACTACGCCAAGTGCTGGCGAGTGTCGGCGTGGTTCGGGTTGTGCTTTGTTGTCATGGGCTGGTTGCAGTTGCTGATTTTTCAGCATGCACCGGCGTATTCGATGGCGTTGATTTCGGGCTTTCTGCTGGCGGGGCCGTTTTTGTGCACCGCCGTCTATCAACTCTCGCAAACGCTGGAGCGCGGGCAGCAGCCGCGGTTTTTGCCAGCAGCGTTGGCGTTTCGACCCGTGCTAGCGAACATCGGAATCTTTGCCGCGGTTTTGCTGGTACTTGAACTGCTTTGGGGACGGGCATCGCTGGTCGTTTTCGCGCTGTTTTACAAGGGCGGTTTGCCGACGACCAAGGACTTGTTGGCAGCCCTCGCCAAATTCAGTAACGTGGACTTTTTGATCGCCTACATTTTGGTGGGGGCGATCTTTGCGACGCTAGTTTTTGTAGTGAGCGCCGTGGCCATCCCAATGTTGCTGGACCGCCGGACCGACGCCATCACGGTTGGGCTGACGAGCGTGCGCGCATGCCTCGGTTCGCCGTCAACGCTTGCGCTCTGGGCAGCCACCATCGTTACCCTGACGCTGCTGGCGATGCTGCCGGGATTTCTGGGACTGATCGTGGTGGGTCCATGGCTTGGGCATGCGACGTGGCATGCTTATCGCGATCTGGTTGCGGCGGAAGAGCGTATGGACAACCGTTCCTGAAGTACCGCATATTCCTACGTGACACTGACGACGCACCGATTGGTATCCGTTGCGACACAACTAGCCCTTCGATTTCGACCGCAGAATAGCCAACCGTCTCACGCACTCATGGCTCGACTCACTACATTCCGCAGATCAATCATTGCTTCGTTTGGTTGGCTGACCCTCCTCTTTTCCGGATGCGGCGGCAGTGGCGGCGCGTATCCAACCGACTGGCCAGCGCTCGTCAAAAAACAGTCATCGCACGGCTGCTCTGATCTGCGCGGGACTTACGTATTCGATGAATTTCATCGCGATTACGATGCGACGACATTTAGTGTGCTGTCGACATTTTTAGGCGCAGGAGTGACGCAGGTTTACAACGCGCCATTGCTCTCGTTCACCATCGCGGGCGATGCCGAGACGGCGCTCATTATCACCTTCATTCGTGCCCGCTCCGCGCTCACCACGGACCTGGGCAGTGCCCCCGAGCGGCAAACGGTCAACGCGCAGCGCGGTGTGGCGTATACCTGCGAAGGCGGCTGGTTGGTGGGCAAGATAAACCAAGATTTACGAGTGACCTACCCGAAGCACAACCATTACGATTACAAAGATGTGGACTATCGACATGGCTCACTCGGGCCACAGATCGTGC
>JBBRGY010000376.1:0-3698 GCA_038223495.1 Burkholderiales bacterium
GTCCCAATATTTCAACCGTCCGGACGTATTAAAGACGCTGGAAATACCCGGCAAAAAGCCGCGCTACATTCCTGATCCAACCACCGCAGGTGGCGAAATTTGCACCACGCGCGGCATGCCGCAAGACGTGCGCGCCTCGCCTGATGGCAAGACGCTTTATGTGGCCGACATGATGGCCGACGGCGTGCATGTGGTTGACGCGGAAACGTTCAAGCAAACGGGCTTCGTCGCGACCGGCGTCGGTGCGCATGGTTTGTACCCCAGTCGCGACGGAAAAATGCTCTACATCGCCAATCGCGGCGGCAACGAAATTCGCGGCAAACCGCTCGGCAAAGGCAGCGTGTCGGTCATCGATTTTGCGACCGGGAAGGTCGTGAAAACCTGGCCGATTCCTGGCGGCGGCAGCCCCGATATGGGCAACGTCAGCGCGGACGGCGCGCATCTCTGGCTGTCCGGGCGTTATGACAACGTTGTCTACCGCATCGACACCAAGAGCGGCGCAGTCGACCAGATCAAAGTCGGACGTGAGCCGCATGGCCTCACCGTGTGGCCGCAGCCGGGTCGTTATTCGTTGGGGCATACCGGGAATATGCGGTAGGTCGTTTTATGTAGGGCGGGCGCTACCCGCCTCGTAAACCATAGAGCAGAGCGATCCAATATCAGCGCTTCGCGATTCACACAAGACGGGCAGTGCCCGCCCTACAGCTTTATCGTGAAAGCACGATTGCATCTAGGCTAAGTCTCCAAAAAGCTATTTATCGACATTAGTAATTATTATGACCTAGCCCCTGTTTAATAAGGGCTTTAGCAAAAAGCTATCACTTCACTTTCAAGGTTTGCCGTGCAATTCAAGATGTCTGAAAAATCCCTGTTCGCAGTGCTTCTGCGCTCGCCATGGTGGATTAGTTTTGCGGTGGCGGTGGCCGTGGGAATCGCCGGGTTCATGTTGCTGCCGGATCGCTTCAAGGTGGTCGGCGCGGTGTCCGGCATGCCGTTTTTTGTGATTAGTGCGATGGCGTTCTGGCGGCAAATGCGTGCGCCAAATCCCGCGCGGATTGAGGCAACGCTTCAGGCACTGGCGGCACTTTCAAGCCGCGATTTTTTGCATGCTTTGGAGGCTGGCTATCGTGCCGAAGGCTACTCCGTGGCACGCATTGGTCTTGATGGCGCGGACTTGTCGATCAGCAAAGCCAGCCGCACGACGCTGGTGAGTTGCAAGCGCTGGAAAGCCGCAACGCACGGCGTCGAGCCGCTGCGTGAACTCAACAACGAGATCACCAAGCTTGATGCCAATCAGGGCATCTACGTCGCCGTCAATCCGCTCTCCGATGCCGCAACGGCCTACGCGTCGAAGAACAGTATTCGCCTGCTACCCGGCACCACGCTCGCGCTACTCACGGCCGACCACGTCGCGCCCGGCAAGCGGCGCACCTAGGGCACAAGTTCCGCTACGGCTGGAGCACCACGCGCCCGACCACACGCCCGTGAATCAGGTCATCCAGCGCCTCGTTCACCGATGCCATCGGTCGTAGATCAAGCGGAATCTGCGGCAGCGTCTCACGCTGCGCCAGAGCAACGAGTTCACGCAAATCGTTCAGACCGCCGACATACGATCCGGTAATCGTGATTGATTTCAGCGCGAACATCGGCAGCGGCATTTTGAATTCGCCACCGAAGAGCCCAACGATCACCACTAGTCCCGTGCGCCGCACCAGATTCACGGCGAGCGACGAGCTGGGTTCCGCACCAACAAAATCAATCGCGGCGGCGATGTTCCCAGCGCAGGTTTTGCTGATCGTTTTCAAAGCGTCGGGCATGCCAGGATCGAATGCGAGCGATGCGCCATGCGCCAGCGCAGCTTCGCGCTTCGCCGGATCAGGATCAATCGCCACGATCTTCGCTTTTGACGTCGCAGACAACAGTGCCACGCCGGTCATGCCCACACCACCGCAGCCGATGATCGCCACGTAATCCTCAGCACCAAGTGCTGGCAATTTGCGAATTGCTCCCAACGCCGTGATTCCCGCGCACGCAAACGTCGCCGCGCGCGCTGGCTCCAGCATGCCAATCGGCACCAGATAACGCTCATGCGAAATGCGCAGCGCGTCGGCATATCCGCCCGGCACCTGAATGCCCAGATTGCGCGCCGCCTTCACACACAAATGCTCATCGCCCTGCTCGCACACCGCGCATGCGCCGCAGCCGAGCCACGGATAGGCAACCACCTTCATGCCGAGCGAAACGTCGGTCACATCGGGGCCAATCTCGACCACTTCGCCCACGATTTCATGGCCCATCGTCACCGGCAATTTGACGCCCGCGCGCTCCAGTGAGGAGAGTTTGCCGCCGCCCATGTCGAACCCGCCTTCACGAATATGAACGTCGGAGTGGCACATACCGCAATGCGTAATCCGCAGTGTTACCTCATGGCCGATTGCAGGCGCGAGGGCGTCTTCCTGTTCCCGCAATGCGCCGCCCCACGCGTTGAACGCCCAGCGATGCGCGCAAAGGTGTTTCATGCCGTACTCCTGTTTCTAATCGGTTATGTTGCTGAAATTCTGGCGCGCACGATTTGAGCGAGCGCTCTTTTTATTTGTCATCGTTCGATGCTAACCCGCACCGTGTCGCAACCGCTAAGATGCACACATGAAGAAACACCTCACCATTCTCACCGGCGCGTCGCGCGGCATGGGCTTCGGCATGGCGCAACAGCTACTGCAACCGGGTCACACGCTGCTCTGCATTTCGCGGAAAACCAACGAAGCGCTGACCGATCAGGCAGCGAACACAGAAGACGTCACGCTCGAACAGTGGCAGCAGGATTTGACCGATGGTGCCAGCACCAGCAGGAAGCTTGCGCTTTGGTTAAGCGGCTACGACGGCAGTCAGTTCGCCAGCGTCACGCTCATCAACAACGCCGCTGCGCTGCCGAAAATCTCGTCGCTTTCGGCGGGTGATGTCGATGACATCGCACAGGCCATGCGCGTTAATCTCGAAACGCCGATGCAACTCACGGCTGCATTTCTAAATGCCACCAGCGACTGGCCGGGCGAGCGCAAAGTGCTCAATATTTCCTCGGGCAATGGTCGTCGCGCGATGGCTTCACAGTCGATTTACAGCGCAGCCAAAGCGGGCATGGATCATTACACCCGATGTGTCGCGCTGGAAGAAGCGGTTCGTCCGAACGGTGCCAAGCTCTGCTCACTCGCTCCCGGCATCATCGATACCGAAATGCAGACACACCTGAGAAACACCGATCCTGCCGATTTTCCGCAGCACGCGACGTTTGTTTCGTTCAAGGCAAACGGCGATCTGCTCACCCCGGAGGCGGCGGCAAAGCGCGTGCTCGACTATCTGGCGCGCGCCGATTTCGGCAGTAATCCGGTGGGCGATGTGCGCGATCCGGCGTAACGCTGATTTACATTTCCGTCATGAGTTTGCCTCGCCCCACTGCGCCGTCAAAAGACGATACCGAGCTTCTGCCGCCCTTCGTCGGGCTGCGGCTGGAACAGATAAAAGTGCCGGTCACGTCCGCTGAAATCGCGACCGCATTGGATGACCTGCTGTCGCAAGACTTCGTGGGCTTCGATACCGAATCGAAGCCCACGTTTGCCAAAGGCGAAGCCGCAAGCGGCCCGCACGTCGTGCAGTTTGCGACGCGCAATCGCGGCTATATTTTTCAGGTACGGCAAGGAGAA
>JBBRGY010000377.1:0-3688 GCA_038223495.1 Burkholderiales bacterium
ACGTAGTCCTTACCTAATTCAGTCAGCGCCGAGGCCCTCACGAGTCGTACGTATCGAGGCAGATAAACAATCGTCACGGCAACAATGGTGTTGGTCAAGCTCGGGCCAAGCACCGCGACCACCAGAATCGCCAGTACCAAACTCGGCACTGCCATGATCAAGTCCATCAACCGAGTTACGACGACATCCACCGTATTGCCCAACGATACGCAGGCTAGTCCAAGCAACACGCCAACGATGAACGACACGCCCATCACGGCCACGCCAATGAACAACGAAATCCGTGCGCCGTGAATGAGTCGCGACAGCATGTCGCGCCCTAAGCCATCAGTGCCCAATATAAAGCGGCCACTTCCACCGTCGGTCCACATGGGTGCTACTCGCACCGCATCGCGAAATTGATCGTTCGGCCCGTACGGCGCAACCAGATCCGCAAGAATTGCGATCAAGACAATCAGCAAGACAAGGAAGAGCCCAGCGACGGCGCCACGATTTTCTTTGAATGCATCCCAGAACGCGCGCAGCGGCGACACGTCATGCGAAACGGTTAGCGGCGCTTCTGGCAAAGCAACCTCAGCCATGTCGAATCCTCGGATTGATGAATCCGTACGTCAAATCCACAAGCAAATTTACTCCGATCACCACAGAGGAAATGAGCATCACGCCGCCCTGTAAGGCTGGATAGTCGCGGCGACCAATCGATTCAATCAGCCACTTGCCTACACCCGGCCACGAAAAAATAGTCTCCGTCAGAACCGCGCCAGCCATGAGAGCGCCAACCTGCAATCCAATGATGGTGACCACGGGAATCAACGCATTGCGCAGCGCATGCACTCCGATCACGCGCCAGACAGGCAAACCTTTGGCGCGTGCCGTACGCACGTAATCTTCACCCAGCACTTCAAGCATTGCCGAGCGCGTCATGCGTGCAATCACGGCCAGTGGAATCGTTCCCAAAACAATCGCAGGCAACACCAAATGATGCAGCGCATCTTTCACCGCGCCCGCTTGGCCAGATAACCACGCATCAATCACCATAAATCCAGTAACCGGCTCAAAGTAATACTTGATGAGATCTATTCGCCCCGACACCGGCGTCAATCCCCAGCGCTCGGCCACGAACATGATTAACAGCAAACCCCACCAGAAAATCGGCATCGAATAGCCGGTGACCGAGAGCCCCATCAAAGTCTGATCGTAGATACTGCCTCGCTTCGCCGCGGCAATCGTGCCCGCTGGAATCCCCAGCAAAACGGCGAACAACATGCCGGCCACCGACAACTCAATCGTCGCCGGAAACAGCGCGGCAAATTCGGTGAGCACTTTTTGATTGGTCGCGATGGATGATCCAAAATCGCCGTGCGCTAACTGCCACGCATAGTCAGCAAACTGTTTCCAGACTGGCTGATCGAGACCGAGTTCGTGACGAAACATTTCCAGCCGCTCGGCCGAGATGCCACGCTCACCGACGCGGACTTCCACCGGATCGCCCGGCACCATACGAATCGCAACGAAAGTGACGAACATCAACGCGATGAACGTCGGGATTGTCAGCGCCAATCGGCGCAGCAGGAAACGGAGCATCGCGCTTAACTGAACAAAAACGCGACGCGCCAGTGCTCAGCACTAGCGCGGAAGGCTGCCAACTTGAAAATCCTGGGCCTTACTTAATATCCACCCCATTGAACTGGTGCGATCCAAATGGGCTTTGTTTGTAGCCCGTTACACCAGCGCGCATCACCTCATAGACGATTGAGTGCGCAATGGTGAAGCTTGGCGCTTCGTCATGTTCAATGACCTGCATTTCCTGGTACAGCTTGGTTCGCTCTTTAACATCGGCGACTGAACGCGCCTTCGTAAGACGTCCGTCAAACTGCTTGTCGCACCATTTCGAAAGATTTTGCCCACCTGGGCGCGCAGCTTCGCAACCCAGCAGGAAGAAGAAGTTATCCGGGTCACCGTTATCGCCTGTCCAACCTAGCATGCCGGTCATGTGCTCGCCCTGCTGCATACGCTTCCTATATTCACCCCATTCGTAGGTCACTAGCTTCGCGTTGACGCCCACTTTCGCGAGGTCAGCCTGCATCATCTCTGCGATGCGCTTGGCGTTCGGGTTGTACGGGCGCTGAACCGGCATGTACCAGAGATCAATCTCAAGCGGCGTTTTGACGCCAGCTTTAGCCAGCATGTCTTTCGCTTTCGCTGTGTCGAAAGCGTACTCCTTCACAGCGTCGTTGTATGACCATAGCGTTGGAGGAATCAGATTCTTCGCGCCTTGACCCGCGCCCAGATACACATCCTTGATGATCGAGGCCTTATCAATCGCCATCGACAGCGCCTGACGGACTTCTTTCTTGTCAAACGGGGGTTTCTGCGTGTTGAACGCCCAATAGGCAATGTTCAAACCGGGCTGGTTGATCACGCGAAGCGTGCCGTCTTTCTGCATTTCCGGCAAATCGGCAGGACGCGGCGCGATCACGAAATGGCATTCACCCGCTTTAAGTTTGCTGTAGCGAGCCGTTGGGTCTGGTGTGATCGCAAAGACGAGATCGTCCACGACAGCCTTTTCGCCCCAATAATCTTTGTTCGCCTTGTACCGGATCACCGCGTCTTTTTGATACGTAACAAACGAGAAGGGACCAGTGCCGACTGGCAGCTGGTCAAACTGTTCTTTTTTATTCGCCTTAGCCAAAAAGTCTGCATATTCGGCCGAATGGATGCTCGCGAAATCCATCGCCAGATTGGCAATCATGGTGACGTTGGTCTTTTTGAGCGTCATGCGAACGGTCATCGGATCAAGTTTTTCCAGCACAGCCAGATCGTCCTTGAGGCCCATGTCCGCGAAATAATCATATTTGCCGCCAGAGATTTTCGCATACGGATGCGAGTCTTTCCACTGCCGCTCAAACGAGAACAGTACGTCGTCTGCGTTGAAATCACGCGTTGGCTTAAAGCCATTCACACCCGAGTGGAATTTGACCCCCTTGCGCAGCTTGAAGGTAAATACCTTGCCGTCTGGCGACACCGTCCAGCTCTCGGCCAGACCTGGCTCTACCTGCGTGCTACCGCGTGCAAATTCAGTCAACTTGTCATAAACAGGGCGCGCAGCGTCAAAGCTGGTACCCGTCGTATTGATCGCTGGGGTAAAGTTCTCTGGCGAACCTTCAGAGCAATAGACCAAGGTCTTTGCCGCAGCAGCTTGTGAACCGATCAACAGTGCGATTGCAGCGCCGATTAGCGCGCTAACCTTCAGTAAGCGGATTGTGCTCATGGCAGCCTCCAAATTTCGACTGGCGAAGCGTATCAGAGCGCGAGCCACAATAAATGCAAATCTCGCAACACCACAAACATAGACGGGGTGATTCGATTTGCGAATTGAAAGCCAAAAAGCCCGCAGAAGCGGGCTTTGATCGAAAAAGGAACGCTGGCGGAGGGTCGGGGATTCGAACCCCGGTTAGGCTATTAACCTAAACACGCTTTCCAGGCGTGCGACTTAAACCACTCATCCAACCCTCCGGTGAGTAAGTCAAATTCTAGCGTGCCGATGCAATTTGCCCTCATTTTCTGATCGGTCATCATGCGACGGCATGTCCTCTTATACAAAAGCGTATATGAGCTAACTCCTTTTTGAGTCGCTAGTGCCATTCCAGTGCCCTTTAGCATCATTCGCATGTCAGAGCTATTTACT
>JBBRGY010000378.1:0-3682 GCA_038223495.1 Burkholderiales bacterium
CTGAGCGGCATACGCCGAGCCCGACCGTCCGGCGATGATAATGGCCGAAATCAACGGCGCAAATTCACGCAGCATGCCGTAGCCCACGAGGTCAACGACAAAGATATTGGCACCGTAGTTTTTAAGTTGATCCGCGCCTTGATACGCGACGACGACGCCGATCAAAAACGAAGTTAGTCCAATAATCGGTAGCGCATTGAAGCCGTCAATCTGGAGGTTCCTCGCAAAGGCACGCCATCGCACGAGGCGCGGATGCAATTGCACGCGGATGAGGGCCATGGCGACCTCGCCGATGAAGTGCAAGAGCGCAGTTGCCTCCTTTGCTGATGCCGTAGCACTGCGGCCTACGCGCTCGAGCATTGCAGGACTTGTATCGTGCGACACCGGGTCGTCGGCCTGCTTGCTGACCAGATCCATCAGCGTCTGCATGTGAGGCGGCCAGCCGACCAGCGTGGGTACTGCCGCGTGATTGCGAAGCCAGCGCTGCAATACCCACGCGCCTGCACTGTCGATCGCCGCGAGCTGAGATCCTTCAAGTTCGATTGGCCCGCGTTCGCTCGTTTGAGCGTCAAGTGTTTGCGGCAAGCGGCCCAACCCACGTACAGTCCAACTCCCTGAGAGTGCCCAACGGTTCGCACCCGTATGAGCGAGCGCAGCTAGCGGCGGCGGTGCGGAGGTGGGGGCGGTCACGGGCTGATTGTCGCGCAGTACTAGTCAATGAGCACAGAGAATTCTGTACTGTACTTTAGCTTAAGCGCAGATCACCGTTGGGTCTGTTTGCCACCGCACATACGTCGGGGAGCGATGTGAGCATCATCACGACTTGACGTGCATCGCCGACCACTCAGGAGCCGCTCGTGACTAATCTGGAAGAAATCAGTGCCATCAAGGCACGCATCGCGAAATCAGAGTCTGATACCGTACGTGGCGCGTTTCCGGCTATGGCGAAAGCAGCATTGAGGCTTACGACGATGCCGAGGCAGAGGAGTTGCATCTGGAAGCGAAACTCGCGCAGTCCGAGGCCGCGTTCGAGAAAAACCGGCGTCCTGTTTTCAGAAGCCTGAATGCGCTCACCAACGCTACAGTGGGTGCGAACGATGGCCCCATTGGCGCAGTGTCGTCGACGCTCGTCGACGATAAGTCATGGGCGATTCGTTATCTGGTTGTCGACACGCGAAACTGGTGGCCTGATGGAAAGCTTGTACTGGTTGCCCGGCACTGGATCGACTGCATCGATTGGACTGCGCGCATCGTTCGCGTCTGGCTAACCCGCGAGCAGGTCATGAACAGTCCTGCGTACGACCATGCCACAACAATTGATCGCAACTACGAGCAGCGCTTGTGCGATGCTCATAAGCGGAAAGGGTATTGGGACTAAGTGGCCGCCAACTTATTTTGCTGTTCTACTGCATGCCTACCGCCAAGCTGCGCGCAGACGCCGTTGGTGAACCTTGCAGACAGCACTATTTCGGTTTTGGCATCGGAGTGGACGGTACTGGAACGTAGATGTAGCGAGTTTCGTTGCCAAACGGAAACCAGGGGCCGCGCCACGGACCCCAGTAGAACTGGCTATTGCGCCATTGGTCATCGCGCGTAGCTTGCAGCTCCCGCCTTTGCAGCTCGTCAAGCACGGGGCCGGGCAGGCCTCGCTCTTTCAGCAATGCATATTCGGATCCGCTAAGAGCGAATCGCTCGCGACTTCCGCGAAGTGAAGCCAGCAATGATTCCGCACTTTCGCCAAGCCTCGCTCTCTCGACCAACGCATCAATGGTGAGCGGCGGCGCGGTGTCGATCATCGTCGCGCATCCGCTCAGCGCAAAGGCAGTTGCCAGCAACGGCGCGGTCAACAGATTGTGGATACGCATTTCTTTCTCCTGATTTGAGTCGTCGTTGACACGACTGTGTTGGGCTATTGTGCGCTTCATCAATGCGCACGAACGGCAAGACTACTTCACGAGTAGCACCGGTGCTTTTGAGGTCGCAAGCACGCGCTGCGCGACTGATCCAATCAATACGTCAAGGATGGCACCCCGTCCCTTTGCACCGAGCACGATCAAATCGTATTTTCCCTTGTTGGCACAGGAGACGATTTCCTGCGCAACATGCCCAATGGGCTGCATCGTATCGTGCTTGATACCGGCAGCTTCCAGCACCTTTCTCGCCGGTTTGAGGTCCTTCTCGCTGTATTCCCGCAGGTATTCAACGACCGCAGCGCTGCCCATCATGGATCTCGCGTGGTGCAATCCAGCATCATCATGAACGCTGACCAGCGTGATGGAATTCGACGTGGCTGAAAGCTGGCGAACGAGTTTGACGGCGTACTTGACCGCATTCAGTGCATGCTTGGAACCGTCGGTAGCTACAAGAATTTTCATGATAATTTCCCTAATGTGAGGTGAGCTAAAAAGTGACTCGGACTGTGGAGGCCAATTTTTGAATGAGCCGCATTCACCACCATACTGCCTTGAGCATCGTAGTGACGAGGCAACGCTGCGCTCACGCTTTACGGGAGCCGATCTGAAATGCGCAGATTTGCGCTGCGCACACTGTACACACTATCCACAATCCAAAGTCGTCGGTCTGTGCGCTAGCGCACGCGACGCAAGCTATTGAAAACATTGAGGTGTGAACGCACTCGACAGCCGAATGCAACGGAGGTACCGAAAAACATCAACTATTCTGAGCAATGGGTTCGCTAGCGAACAGACTGCCCACACTTTAAAGTACATTCTGAATGCCGTCAAAGACGCACAGTGCGTCATTCGAAACGCTAAGGATATAGATATGACACTCAATCGAAAAAACTTATCACGGTGGACGGTGCTCGCATCGTTTTTGCTGACTGCAACAGCCGGATTGGCTGTGCACGCGGCGATGCCAGATACGTTGAAACTATCGGGCGATGAAGAAGTTCCGCCGGTCAAGACGCTAGCTTCAGCATCAGGCATGGTCGCCGTTTCAGCCGACGGGTCAATCAGCGGCAACATCACCACGAAAGGACTCGACGCCACGATGGCTCATGTCCATATGGGCGCAAGGGGCGCGAACGGACCGGTCATTATTCCGCTGACAAAAACGACCGATACCGTGTGGTCCGTTCCGCAAGGGGCTAAATTGAGCGCAGAACAACTCGCTGGCTATCGTGCGGGTCAGCTGTATGTAAACGTTCATACCGCGGCTAATAAGGGCGGAGAAATTCGCGCCCAGCTGACACCGTAGTCGGAGCAGGTTCGTTCTCACGATATGCGAACCGAGCGAGATTCATTCGGTGAAATCGAGGTGCCCCAGAACGCGCTTTGGGGTGCCCAGACGCAACGTTCGCTGGTACATTTTCGCATATCAACTGAGCGCATGCCGCAAGTGCTACTTTTGGCGCTCGCGCGCATCAAGCGCGCCTGCGCGCTTGTAAACGGTGAACTGCACTTGCTCGATGCCGCGCGCGTCGCCGCCATCGTGGAGGCTGCCAACGAGGTATTGAGTGGCATGCATGACGACGCGTTTCCGTTGTCGGTCTGGCAAACCGGCTCTGGTACGCAGACGAACATGAACATGAACGAAGTGCTGGCCAATCGGGCTTCGGAGCTGATGGGCGGCGTACGCGGTACAGAACGCTCGGTACATCCGAACGACCATGTCAATCTTGGCCAATCCTCAAACGATATTTTTCCGACTGCGATGCATC